>CAJWMA010000132.1 GCA_913042995.1 uncultured bacterium
GAGCGAGAAGGAACTCCTGCGCAAATGGGTCGCCGGGGGAGCCCGGACCAGCCGGCACTGGGCCTTTATCCCTCCGAAACAGTCCCCGCTGCCGACGACCAGGGACGCTTCCTGGCCCCGCAACCCGATCGACCAATTCATCCTGGCCCGCCTCGAGAAGGAAAAGCTGGAACCGGCTGCTGAAGCTGACCGCTACACACTGGTTCGCCGCCTCTACCTCGACCTCATCGGCCTGCCGCCCACGCCGCAAGAGGCCGATGCTTTCATCAACGACAAGAGCCCGAAGGCCTACGAGAGCCTGGTCGACAGGCTGCTGAAATCTCCCGGCTACGGCGAGCGCTGGGCGAGGGACTGGCTCGACCTGGCGCGCTACGCCGACTCCAACGGCTATGAAAAAGACCGGGGCCGCACGATCTGGCCCTGGCGCGACTGGGTCATCCGCGCTCTCAACGAGGACATGCCCTACGACCGGTTCACCATCGAACAGCTCGCCGGAGACATGCTGCCGAACGCGACCCCCTCGCAGGTGGTCGCCACCGGCTTCCATCGCAACACCATGATCAACGAGGAGGGCGGCATCGACCCGCTCGAGTACCGCTTCTACTCCATGGTCGACCGGGTGGCCACAACCGGCACCGTCTGGATGGGCCTCACCACCGGCTGCGCCCAATGCCACAGCCATAAATACGATCCAATCTCCCACACCGACTACTACCAGCTCATGGCGCTGCTCGATAACGCCGACGAGCCGGACTACCTCATTCCCGAGCCGAAGCTCCTGGCTAAACGAGCTGAGCTCGAGAAGAAGATCGAGGAACAGGAGGCCGCGCTCATCAAAAAGCTTCCAGATTTCGAAAAGAAGTTCACGGCCTGGGCCGGCAAGCAGGCCGCCGTCGACTGGCAGGTGCTGCGTCCCGACTCGATGAAGACCAACCTGCCGCGACTGGAGATTCTCGATGATGGCTCCATCTTCTCAACCGGCGACATCACCAAGCTAGATGTCTTCACCCTGCGCTTCAAAACGAAGACCCCGCTGGAGGCTCTGCGGCTCGAGGTGATGCCCGACGACCGCCTGCCGGCCGGCGGACCGGGACGCTCCTACTACGAAGGCCGCAAAGGTGACTTCTTCCTCAGTGAGATCACGGCCTCTGCCGCCGGCAAGCCGCTGAAGTTCACCAACTCCTCGCGAGACTACGGGAAGATCACCACCGGCAGCGGCAAGGCCGCCGCCGCCGAGACCTACGATGGCAACACCACCACCGGCTGGGCGACCTCTGGGCGAGAGGGCAAGGCCAGCCAGCTGGTGCTGCCGCTGGAAAAGCCTGTCGCAGCCGGCGCGGAACTGGAGCTCGTCCTCTACTTTGAGCGCCACTACGCCGCCAGCCTCGGCCGCTTCCGCCTCTGGGGTGCTGCGAAAGGAAAAGAGGCGAAGGCGAAGAACCTGCCCACGGCTATCGAACAGATCCTTGCCGTAGAGAGAAAGCTTTGGACAGCCGCCCAGTCCGAAGAGCTTAAAAGATACTTCCTGCAGAAGGATGGCGCCTTCGCCAGGGCACGCAAGCCCATCGACGCCCTGCGTAAACAGATCCCGAAGCTGAACTCGACCATGGTGCTGCGCGAGAGGCCGGCCGACAACCCGCGCCCGACCTACCGCTACCACCGGGGTGAATACCTCAGCCGTAAAGAGCAGGTTCAGCCGGCGGTTCTCGAGATCTTCCCGCCCCTGCCCGAAGGCCATCCCGCCAACCGCCTCACCTTCTCCAGGTGGCTTGCAAGCGAACGCAATCCGCTCCTGGGCCGCGTTACAGTCAACCGCGCCTGGCGCGCCTTCTTCGGCGCCGGCCTGCTGCGCACCAGCGGTGACTTCGGAACCCAGTCCGAACCACCCGACCATCCCGAGCTGCTCGACTGGCTGGCGGTCGAGTTCCGCCAGCAAGGCCTCTCGATGAAGAAACTGCACAAGCTGATCGTGTCGAGCGCCACCTACCGGCAGGCATCGAAAGTTTCACCTGACCTGCTCAAGCGCGACCCGGCTAACCGCCTGCTGGCCCGCGGGCCGCGCCACCGCCTCTCAGCCGAAGCGATCCGCGACCTCATGCTCAAGGGCAGCGGACGCCTCTCACAGAAGATGTTCGGACCAAGCGTCTACCCGCCGCAGCCCGCTCGCGTCACCAGGCTGGCCTACGGATCTCCCGGCTGGAATGTCTCCAAGGGGGAGGACCGCTACCGGCGGTCACTCTATACCTTCACCAAGCGCACGGCCCCCTTCGCCAGCTTCACCACATTCGATGCCCCCTCGGGCGAAGGCTGCATCGCGCGGCGGGACCGCAGCAACACCCCCCTGCAGGCCCTGGTGCTGCTCAATGACGATATGTATGTCGAGTTGGCCCGCTACGTGGCCCGGGAAGCCGAAAAACAGCCGGCCGAAAAGCGCGTAGACTTCCTCTTCCGACGATTCCTAACCCGCCCTCCCCAGGAAAATGAAAAGAAGCTCATGGGCAGGTTCCTCGCGGCCCAGCTCGATCGGCTCAAGGGTGGAAAGCTGGATGCGGCGAAACTGACCGGCGATAAAAAAGCATCAGGCGGCCAGGCGGCTCTCTTCCTGCTGGCCCGCTCCATCATGAACCTTGACGAAGTGATCACCCGGCAATGAAACAACCAACAGAACATCCCCTCCAGGCCCAGACTCGTCGCCACTTCTTCCAGGATTGCGGCGTCGGGCTCGGCAAGATCGCCCTGGCCTCCCTGCTCACTCAAGAGCTCGCGGCCGACACGCCGGCGCTGCCGGCCTTTCGCCTGCCGATCAAGGCCAGGAGAATCATCTACCTCTTCCAGGCGGGAGCGCCGAGCCAGCTTGACCTTTTCGACTACAAGCCCAAGCTCAAGGAGCTCGAGGGCAAGCCCCTGCCGCCCTCGGTCATCAAGGGCCAGCGCTACGCCTTCATCCGGCGTGACGCGGCGGTCCTGGGCCCGCGCTTCAAGTTCGCCCGGCACGGAAAATGCGGCGCCGAGCTCTCCGACCGGCTACCCCACCTCGCGAAGATCGTAGATGACATAGCCATCGTCAAGACCGTCAACACGAATCTCTTCAACCACGCCCCGGCGCAGCTCTTCATGAACAGCGGCAGCGGCATCCCGGGGCGCCCCAGCATGGGCTCCTGGCTCAGCTACGGAATCGGCGCCGAGGCCGACGATCTCCCAGCCTTCGTCGTGCTAAAGAGCGGCGGCGGGCTGAGCGGCGGCGCCTCCCTGTGGAGCTCGGGCTTTCTGCCGTCGGAACACCAGGGGGTTCCTTTCCGCAGTGATGGCGAGCCCATCCTGCACGTCAACAACCCCGACGGGGTCGACACGAAGGCCCAGCGTGATTCCCTCGACCTCGTACGCGACCTCAACAGAAGTCGTCTCAAGACCGTCGGCGACCCCGAGATCGCCGCCCGTATCGACGCCTACGAGATGGCCTACCGCATGCAGACCCGGGCTCCTGAGCTGATGAACTTCAAGGAGGAGAAGAAAGAAACCCTTGAGCTCTACGGAGCGAAGCCGGGCAACACCGGCGCCACCTTCGCCAACAACTGCCTGCTGGCGCGAAGACTCGCGGAGCGCGGTGTGCGCTTCATCCAGGTCTACCACCAGGGATGGGACGCGCACACCAACGTCGAGGGTAACGTGAAGGATAACGCCCGGAAAACTGACCAGGCCTCAGCCGCCCTCGTCCAGGACCTCAAGCAGCGCGGTATGCTAGATGACACCCTCGTTATCTGGGGCGGCGAGTTCGGGCGAACGCCGATGGTCGAATCCAACGTCGTCCTCGGAAGGAACAAGGGCCGCGATCATCATCCGCAGGCCTTCACCGTCTGGCTCGCCGGCGGCGGCATCAAGCAGGGGATCACCCTCGGCAGGACCGATGACCTCGGCTTCCACATTACCGAGGACCCGGTGAACGTCCACGACCTGCACGCCACGATCCTGCGACAGATGGGCATCGATCACCAGCGCCTGAGCTTCAGGTTCCGGGGGCTTGATTTCCGCCTCACGGGGGTAGAAGACCAGAAGCCGGTCAGGAAACTGCTGAGCTGAGCGCCGCTGCCGCTCAGCCCTTCTTCTTTCCCGCGCGCCAGAGCGGACGAGCGTTCTTTTTCAGGTCCGCATCGTAGTCCGCGGCGAGAGCCTTGAGCTTCTTCACCACCTCCAGGTTCTTCCCAGCCACGTTGGTCGTTTCACCGATCTCTGCGTCGAGGTCATAGAGTTCCATTCCGCCCGCCGGGCTCCCTTTCTTCTTCTTACCGCGCCCACCCGCCAGGCGAAGCTTCCACTTGCCCACCCGCACCGCCTCGATGCGGTTGTTTCTGTAGTAGAAGAACCCCTTTGCCTGCCGCGGGGTCGGAGTCTTCGGATCCTTGAGGGTCGCGAGGATGCTCATTCCGTCGATCGGGTGGCCGGGCAGCTTCGCGCCGGTGATCTCGGCAAGGGTCGGCAGCACGTCGATTGTCGAGGCGACATAGTCCGTCACTGTGCCGGCGGGAACCTGTCCCGGCCAGCGCACGATGGCCGGCACTCGCATACCTCCATCGTAGGTCGTCGCCTTGCCCGCCCGAAGCGGCAGGGCGCTGCCGGCATGGTGTTTCTTCGAGAGCCAGGGACCGTTGTCGGATGAATAGATCACGATGGTGTTCTTGACGAGGCCCAGCTCAGCGAGAGTCTTGAGGATCTGCCCGACCGACCAGTCGATGTGCTCGATGGTCAGCTTGTAGGCTTTTTTCGGATCGGCGTCGTAGCGATCATCGGAGACAAAGAGCGGCACGTGCGGCATCGTATGCGGCATGTAAAGAAAGAACGGCTTCGCCTTGTTGGCACGAATAAACTCGACAGCCTTCGCGGTGTAGCGATCGGTCAGAGTCACCTGGTCGACAGGTCCCTCGATGCGCTTGTCATCTCCGTAGAGATGGTTGTTGTAGACATCCCACTTCTTCAACTTCCAGATCTTGTCGAGATCCGGCGTGTTGTTGCCCCATCCCTTGATCCGAGCCATGTCATTCGAATAGGGAAGCCCGAAGTAGTGATCAAATCCCTGCGCGGTGGGCAGCACCTCCGGCCTGTCGCCGAGGTGCCACTTGCCGATACACATCGTGGCGTAGCCCTTGGTCTTGAGCAGGTCGGCGATGGTGACCTCATCGGGATGGAGCCCGACGCTACTGCGCGGCCCGAGCACCCCGGGAATGTTCAGGCGCGGCTGGTAACAGCCCGTCATCAGGGCAGCTCGCGAGGCCGAGCAGACACAGTAGGCCGAATAGAAGCTGGTGAAACGCACCCCTTCCCTCGCAAGCCCATCGATGTTGGGCGTCTTGATATTGGGGGATCCGTAGCAGCCGAGGTCCTGGTAGCCCTGGTCATCGGCATAGACCAGCACCACGTTGGGCTGATGATGGTCGGCAAAGACAGGCAGAGTGGAAAGCACCGCCACGAAGAAGAGAATAGATCTACGCATCGAGAAGACTCCTTGTTAATTCGATTCCTGTTTCCTGTTTTTCTTTTTCCTCTTACGCTCCCCGGCTCCCGCCCTGGCCCAGCCTCCCTTGGCGGGTAATTGCTCAGGACGAATCCCGACCTCCCGCTTCAAAGCATCGACCGTCTTGCGAGCCTCGGCAATCGCCGAGGCGTAATCAGTGACACCAGCGAGATTGGTCATCTCGCGCGGATCCTTCTGGAGATCGTAAAACTCAAAATCCTCGGTACCTGGGAAGAGTACCAGCTTGTAGCGCTTTGAGCGCATCCCCCAATGCGGATGGCCAGCCGCCCCGTAGGCGTACCAGATCGCCTGCCGCCAGTCGGCGGGAGTCCTGCCGCCGAGCAAGGGAGCGATCGAGCGTCCCTGCATGCGGGAATCGGCCTTGATCCCGGCGAACTCGAGCAGCGTCGGAGCGAAGTCCACGTTGCTGACGAGCTCCTCGTTCACCGTGCCGGCCTTAATCGAGCCCGGGTAGCGAACGATCAGCGGCATCTTCACCGATTCTTCCAGCAGGAGCCGTTTGTCGTAGAGACCGTGCTGTCCAAGCCAGTAGCCCTGGTCGGAGGTGTAGACGATCAGCGTCTCATCCTTGACGCCCTCGGTCTCGAGGTAATCAAGGACCCGCTTGATATTCTCGTCGATAGCGGCCACGCAGCGGATGTACTTGTGGATCATGTGCTGGTAGGCGGCGGAGGTCTTTGACTTCACGCTCCCATCATGCGGCCACATCTTCGGCTTGCTGTCGTTTTCGTGGCGCCCGAAGTAGCCGTAGTTTCGAAAGAGATGCCATCTGTGCGGCGCCTTGAGCAGGGGACTGGTCCGCTCCACATCCTCGTGCAGGCTTGGCGGTTCGGGTACCAGCTTCTCAGCTAGCAGCCCCTCGTGACGGTCGGGGTAGTCGTAGGGATGATGCGGCCCCTTGAAATGAAGATTGAGGCAGAAGGGACGCTTCCTGTCGCGCTTCTTCAACCAATCGAGAGCAACGTCGGTGTAAACATCTGCATAGTAGCCCTTGTGCTTCGACTGCCTGTCGCCGGTCGAGGTAAAGGAAGGATTGAAATAGCTTCCCTGCCCCTTCGTCACCGAGTAAAAGTCCATGCCGCGCGGCGTATGCCGCATATGCCACTTGCCGACCACTGCCGTCTGGTATCCCGCCTTTCGCAGCTGGCGATTGTAGCTCGGCGCGTCCTGCCGCAGGGAGCAGTTGAGATTCAAACCGCCGCTGACATGCGAATACTGTCCCGTGATGATCGCCGCGCGGCTCGGTGAGCAGATCGAGTTGTTGCAGCAGACATTGGTGAAGCGCATTCCCTCGGCCGCCAGGCGGTCAAGCGTTGGCGTCTTGACATAGTCCTTCAGCCAGGAGCCGTAGGCGCCGATCGCCTCGAGAGCGTGATCATCGGAAAGGATGAAGAGGATGTTCGGAGTTTTCGCCCGCAACCGGGAAGCCGGGCAGAGGACAAGGACTAAAGCCGCCGCTGCGAAGGTCGTAATTCTCATTTGCGTTATCACTTTGAAACATTTTCGTTTTGGAAAAAGGTATCCTCCATCGAGATAATGTCTATTGCCTGAAAAAAATTGCGCCTTGTGGGTCGAAACAAGGTGCTGAAATGACACCAGAGAGACGGAGACGAATCCATGTTCGACTTCCTGGCTGAACAGGATGCCTCGATCTGCGGCGGTAGCCACCTGAAACGCCGTGAGTTGCTGCAGCTCGGAGCGCTCAGCGCCATCGGACTCTCCCTGCCGCAGCTGCTGGCGGCGGAGGAGCGGGGTGCCCGCAAACCGGGCCACGAAAAACGCTCCGCCATCATGATCTTCAACCTCGGGGCCCCGAGCCATGTCGACCTCTGGGACATGAAGCCGGACGCTCCGCGGGAGATCCGCGGCCCCTTCAAGCCCATCAAGACGAAGTCGGAGGACCTCGACATCTCGGAGATCCTGCCGATGCACGCGAAGATCGGCGACAAGTTCTCGCTCGTTCGCTCGGTGCACCACGGCGGCGCGGCGGTGCACGACGCCGGCTGGCAGATCATGCAGACCGGGCGGCGCTTCTCAGGCGGGATCCAGACCCCGCACGCCGGGGCGGTGGCGAGCCACCTGCTGGGACGAAAGACCGACCTGCCGCCCTTTGTCGTCCTGCCGGAGCTCATGGGACGCGGCGGCGGCAACATGCCCAACGGCCAGGCCGGCGGTTTCCTCGGTAAGGCCCACGACCCCTTCGTCCTCAACGCCGACCCCTCGACGAAAAACTTCAAGGTCCCCGACCTCCTTCCCCCCGACCAGGTGGGAGCCGCGCGACTCGGGCGGCGGCGCAAGCTGCGGGACATTGTCGACGGCGCGGTAAAGAACTTCGAGTCGAGCGACGATGCCCGGCTGCTGAACGACAACTTCCACGCCGCCTTCCGCATGATGACCAGCGAGAAAGCGCGCGCCGCCTTCGACATCACGAAGGAAAAGCAGAAGGTGCGCGAGCGCTACGGCATGAACCGCTTCGGGCAATGCTGCCTGCTGGCGAGGAGACTCATCGAGAGTGGTGTCAGGCTGGTGACGATCAACAGCTTCCTCACCGTCTTTGACCAGTTGTCCTGGGACATTCACGGCTCGAAACCGTTCATGAGCATCAAGCAGATGAAGGAAATCGTGGCGCCGATGTACGACCGCGGCTACAGCGCCCTCATCGAGGATCTCGATGACCGCGGCCTGCTCGATGACACCCTGGTCTCCACCATGTCGGAATTCGGGCGTACCCCCAAGGTCAACCCGGCCGGCGGTCGCGACCACTGGCCGCAGTGTTTCACCGTCTCCTTCGCCGGCGGCGGCGTACAGGGCGGCCGCGTCGTCGGCAAGAGCGACCCGGTCGGCGGTTTCCCCGCCGAGCGACCGGTGGCTCCCCCCGAGGTGGTAGCGACGATCTTCCACAGCCTCGGACTCGACCACCAGGCGCTTCTGCCGGGACCGGCAGGCAGACCCTTCCCGCTCGTCGACTTCGGAAGCAATCCGATCAAGGAGCTGTTCTGATGAAAATCCGCTCCCGCGTCATCCTCATCGTGGTCCTTTTTTCATCGGCAGCCCTGCCGGCCGCCGAACCCCTCAGCTTCCGCAACGACGTGCTGCCCGTCCTCTCCAAGGTGGGCTGCAACGGGGGCGGCTGTCACGGAGCCCTGGCCGGCAAGGGCGGCTTTCGCCTGAGCCTCAACGCCTACGACCCCGCCACCGACCACTACAACATCACCCGTGAAATGCGGGGCCGGCGCGTCGAGCCCTCGGCCCCCGCCCGCAGCCTCTTCGTCATCAAGCCGACCGCCGCCGTGCGGCACAAGGGCGGCAAGGTCATCCGCGAGGACTCGGTCGAATACCGCATCCTGACCGACTGGATCCGCCAGGGAGCTCCCGGACCATCCGCGAAGGATGCGAAGCTTGATCGCCTCGTGGTCTCTCCCGGTGAGTCCGTCCTTGAGAAAGGAGACTCCCTGCAGCTCAAGGTGACGGCGTCCTTCAGCGACGGCAGCTCACGGGACGTGACCCGCTGGGCGCGCTTCGGCTCGACCGACGCAGCCATCGCCGAAATCGATGAGAAAACCGGCAAGGTCACTGTCCTTGGCTACGGCGAAGGCTCCTTCACCGCCTGGTACTCGGGACGGATCGCCATCGCCCGCGTCACCTCGCCATGGCCGAACGAGATCGAGAAGGAGATCTTCTCAAAAACTCCGAAGCGCAACGTGATTGACGAACGCGTCATCGATCAGCTCCGCCGCCTGAACCTGGAGCCCTCGCCTCCGGCCACCGATGGCGAGTTCATCCGCCGCGCCTACGTCGACGTGATCGGTGTGCTCCCGACACCCGCGGAGACCAGGGCCTTTATCGAGGACAGGAACGAGAACAAGCGCGACGAACTGGCCGACAAGCTGCTCGCGCGCCCTGAGTTCGTCGACTACTGGACCTACCGCTGGTCGGACATGTTCCTGATCACCGGCAGGAAGATGGGCGAGCCGGTCATCAAGACCTACTACAGCTGGCTGCGCGAGCGCGTCGAGAAAAACGTCCCCTGGGATGAGCTGGTACGCCAGGTGGTCACCGCCAGCGGCGGCAGCCTTCAGAACGGGGCCACCAACTTCTACACCGTCCACCAGGAGCCGGAGAGCATGGCTGAGAACATCAGCCAGGCCTTCATGAGCCTGTCGATCGGTTGCGCGAAATGTCACAACCACCCGCTGGAGAAGTGGACCAACGACCAGTACTACTCCTTCGCCAATCTCTTCGCCCGGGTACGTGTCAAGGGAAGCGGCGACAACCGCACCCTGTTCACCGCCTCCCGCGGCGACCTCCTGCAGCCGCGCACCGGCAAGCCACAGCCCCCCGCGCCGCTCGATGCTCCCGTCATACCGGCCGGCTCCACGGCCAACCGCCGCGAGGTCCTCGCCAGTTGGCTCACCTCGCCTGAAAACCCCTACTTCACCCGCTCGATCGCCAACCGGATCTGGGCCAACTTCTTCGGCCGCGGCATCGTCGAACCTGTCGATGACCTGCGCGTCTCCAACCCGGCCTCGAACGAGCCCCTGCTCGCGGCCATAGCCGAACACCTGGCGAAGAACAAATATGATCTCAAGGCCCTCATGAGGCTGATCCTCAAGAGCGAGACCTACCGCCGCAGCAGCGTACCGCTCGACCGCAACCGCGAGGACCAGAGCTACTATTCGCGCTACTACCCGCGCCGCATGATGG
>CAJWMA010000133.1 GCA_913042995.1 uncultured bacterium
TCTTCCAGTACCGGCGGAATTCCTCTGGCCCTCGGGCGTTTCACTCTCACCCTGTTCGACCTTCGGTTCTTCAGCGCGTTCCCCTTCCTCTCGGAGCGTATCTTCTTCACCCTCTCGGCGTTCACCAGCCTCTTCCGCGCTTTCACCATTCTCCTGCCGGGGGTTTTCTCCCGCCTCCCCTGCCTGGCGGCCCTGCCCCGACTGCCCAGACTGCCCTTGTCTTCCCGCGCGAGAGCCCTGGCGACCCGCGGATGGCTCACCCGTTTCGCCTTCACGCGGCTCCCCCTCCCTGCTTTCCTCGCCGGGGGCCTCACCTTCGCGCGGCTCCCGCTCACCGGGTTCTTCGCCCTCCTGCCCCTGGCGGGAGGAACCTTCTCCCTGCTCTCCCCGGGTGTCCTGGCCCTGCTGACCCGCGGCCGGACGGCCGGACTGGCCGGGGCGCCCCTGTGCCTGCGAAGGATCCCTGCCTCCCTGGGATGACGGCTGACCTTCCCCCGAGGGCTCAGCGCGGGCGAGTTCAAGCAGCTCGCCTTCCGGATTGTTCTCTGCCCGCTCCCCCTCCTCCCGCTCACGATTTTCACCTGCCGCCAGCTCCCCGGGCTCCCCCTCCCCGCCGGCGGAGATGTCGGGACGCTCTGAAAGATCAGCCTGGAGACGAAGCAGCTCTTCGACCAGCGAGCCTTCACGGAATGCCAGCTCTTCGAGACGTTCCTGGGCCTTCACCCTCACCTTGTCGAGGTTCTCCTTGAGCTTCTCTGCGGAAACGACCGTGAAATTGATCTCCTCGGAAAAGCTCTCCTTGTAGCCTCCCGGACCATCATTATCCCGAACCACCGCCCGGAAGCTGATATTCATCCCCGGCTCCAGCTCCAGCGAGGCCAGCTCGATCGTTCCCTTGATGTCGACAATCACGCCGTCATCAGTTTTCACGGCATCCCAGGGAGGGAGCTCGGCAGCTGTGGGCTTGCCGTCTTCAAGCGTTTCGGTCTGCAGACCTCCGATGAGAAGCCGCAGCTCCGAGAAACCGAAATCATCACTGGCATGGAGGTTGTACTCAACTCTTCCCTCTGGCGTGACCTCCCGGATTTCTCCCGCGACCTGCAGCTCGATCTCGGGCTGCGCGTCAGGCAGCGCGACCAGCGCCAGGCGGGTCTCCTCGCTGTCAAATCCCCACCGCCGGCCCTTCACTCCAGCCTCGAGAAAGCCGCTCGCTGTCACCTCGAAAGAATACCTGAAGCCTTTCTCTCCCAGGAGCTCCGCCTCGCTCTGACCATCTTCACCAAACCTCCCCCAGGCGCTCTCCAACTCCCCATCGCACTCGGCCTCGAAGACCACAGTCGAACCGGCGATGACCTCGATCTCCCCGGTAGGATTCACGAGCTCTTTCTCGCCAAGACCTGTGTGTTCAGGAGCGCGGATGCGAAGCACCGAAGAGACAACCTTCGGGCGGTCATGAATCTCAACCCTGGTTTTCCTGCTGCGGTTGTCACCGCCGAGGAAATAGAAATCAAAGGAATCCAGAACGCTTGGAACACTGTAGCTGAGCGCGGCCGCCCTGACGCTGACCGCCTCCCCTGCGCCGGGCCCTCCCTCGGTTACAGCCGAGACCGTCTGCCAGGTTCCCTCACGAGTGATCCCGGGAACCAGCCGACTCTTGCGGCTGCTGCCGCCGGATTCAACCACGATGAACACATCCCTTGGATTGCCATTTACCCAGCCGCGCAAATCCAGGCGCGCCTTGCGCGGGTGATGCCAGACGGGTTCGGCGCGTTCGAGGAAAAAATGCGTCTCCCGGGGCCAATGGGTAGAAGAAAGCGCCAGGTTTCGATGAACCCAGAGCGCCGCCTCGTCAGGAAAGAGAAATCCACAGGAAACCAGGAGGGCGATCGCCCCCACCGCAGCCAGCTGGTTCCTTCGTACCGAGCCGGTGGCCAGGACACGGCCGATTTCCAGATCGTTGACGGCCTGCTGAGACTCAGAGAGGGCCCTGTCAAAGAGCTCCTTCTCAAGCTCAGACCGTTTCACCGCATCCCCCGGCTCAGCGGCAAGTTCTTCGCGGAACTCGACAATATTGGCAAGCTCGCCATCGAGGTCAGCTGAGCTGTTCTCGACCGCGGCTAGGAGATCTTCCCTGGAGAGAGCGGAACGTATCCTTGTCCGCCCCCGGATCAACACCCGAAGCCAGAGAGCCGCCGCCGCCGCCAGGACCGCCAGGCGCAGCGTCCAATGCATCTCGAAGGTGAAATCCAGGATAAAGGAGAGACCGGCGGTGGCCGCCAGCATGAGAAAGATCGCCGAGATTCCATGCCAGGCCAGCAGGCTGTAATACTTCTTCTCAAGACGCTGGAAGAGCCTGTTCAGAACGGGCGCCGGATCCTGCAGACGGCTTTTATTTTTCATCTCGACCTCCGTATCGCCGGGAACCCGCGAGAACTCCACCAGGAAGATGATGACGGCTGGTTGATTTCAGATCCATCAATTTAGCCTCCAGAGCTTCCTGAGAATCCACTCTAACACCAGCATGCCGGTAAAGAGGAACATCATCATCGCCGAATCCCAGACTGTCGAAGCCCGGCGGGCAAGCACCTCGCTGACCGAGGCATCAGGAATCAGGTCGGGGGCGCCAAGCTCCCTGAGCTCAGGTGACACGGTAAAGAAACGGCCGGCGCTGGATTCCGCCACCTGCTCGAGAGACCGGAAGTCGGGCGAGAGATCTTCAAGCTCCGCGTAGATATCAACAATCTCGAAAAAGCTCCTCGCCTCCTCGCCCAGGCTGACCTGGTAATGACCGGCCTCCGCCGTCCTGAAGATCCCGCTGTACCTGCCGGGCGAACCGGGAACCGGCGCGAGGGTCAGCCTCTTGCGGGTTTTTTCTCCCGGCGAAGAAGCTGATTCGCCTGGCCTCTGCGGCTGCGCCTCAGCCTGGGGCTTTTTGCCCGATTCGATAAAGATCTCCACCGCGGCGCTCTCCACCGGGCGGCGGCGCGAGTCCACCAGGCGCACATTGACCCGAACGTCTTCTTCCTTATTGTAGCGGTCCCTGTCGGTCTCAATCGTCGCCCGGCGCGTACCTGCCTGCTGCTTGCCAAGGGAGAGCTGGCGAATGATCGCAGCCCAGAAGCGCTCGTGAATTCCGACCTCGCCAGCGCGCCAGCGCCAGAAGTCATCCGTTCCCAGGTAGAAGACCTCGGCAAAACCGAGCCGGTGGGTGGCCGCGATGATGTCGGACTCCTTCTGCAGCAGCGAGAGTCCACCGGGCCGGAGGCGGGTGGCCTGGTACCAGAAATAGAACGGAGGCAGCCGCTGCCAGAGCTCCAGGTTCTCGGCAGGCTCGTTGCTGAGACGACACAGGGGATAAGACCTCCCTCTCGCGGTAAGGGCCGGCAACCAGCCCTTATCGAAGATCCTGCCGGAGAGAGGCGCCCGGGCCGAGGCAAGCTCGACCGGCAGCAGGGCTCGCAGCTTCCTGAATCGTTCAGCTCGCGCCAGGGCGTGGGTGTTGATCTCACCAGCCACAAAGGCGAGACCGCCGCCCTGCTCCGTCACGAAGTCAACCAGCGCATCCTGCAGGGCGGGGGTAACGGTCGAGGGCTGCGGGTCAAGCATGAGCACCACATCATATTCGCGCAGCGCTTCGCTGGTCTGGGGCAACTCGGTGATGAGAACATCCCCGTCCTGGGGATACTCGGTATCGGCGCTGCTAAGCCAGCAAGAGACCTGGATCCCATCATCACGGATCGCGAGGTTACGTAGAAAACGATACTCGTTGGTCGCATGGCCAGCCATCAGCAACACCCGGCGCAGCTCGCTGGCGGCCGTCACCTCCGCGCTCTGCAGGTTGTCGCGCCATTCGATTTCGCGCTCATCGCGCTCGATGCTGAGGGTGTAGCGATACTTGCCCTTCTCAGCCAACCTGTCGGTAAACCGCAGACGCTCTTCAAGCATCCTGTTCTTCGGCGTGAGGTTACGGGCATCAACCAGCTTCCTGTCGCGGCCATCCTGCCGGCTACGATGGAGCTGTACCCTGACCGTACGCTGGATACCCGAGAGCAGCACCTTGGCGTCAATCTCCAGGGGATAATCCACCTCGATAAGAGGCGGTATGCTCAACTCCTGGACGACAAAGTTCATCGGCTGCTTATCGACGCCCACCCCGACGGTAAAGATTGGCACCCGGCGGCCAAGCGAGATGGCGTCGAGAGCCCGGATGGGAGAAGCCCCGGAGTTGTTGCGGCCATCGGAAAGAATGATGATGCCCGCAAGCGGATCCCGCTCGAATTCCTTGACCACCTCGACGAGGGCATCGCCGATCCGGGTCTCTCCCTGGGCCGTGGCCGGCGCCTCTCCGCTGGAGAAGGGGCCGACCTCCTTGAGCTCCGAACCGAAGGTGAAGAAAGACAGCTCGTTGTTGCGGCTAAGAAGCTCGAGCAGCGAGGATTTTTCTTCCTCCTCGGCGACAGCGAGCTTTTTCTCGACAGCCGCCACGATAATCTCCGAGCGTGTGGGCTGCCTGCCGGGGTCGAGACCAGTCGCCCGGGCGACCACCCGAAAGGACTCTTCATCAAGCTTGTCCTTCTCCTGCATGCTGGCGGAATCATCGAGCAACAGCACCGTCTTGCCGGGACGCTCGATCCGGATCTCCGTCAGCAGACGCGGGTTGAGAAGGATCAGGACCACCAGCACCAGGCAGCCCAGGCGCAGCAGCGCGAGCACCGAGCGCTGGAAAATTCCCAGCTGGCGCTCCCTGAAATAGAGAGCGCAGATAAAGGCCAGGCTCCCCAGCAACAGGATCGCCGAGGCCGCCAGCCAGAAGCCATGGGGCATGCTGGAGAACTCCCAGAAGGTCTCACCTCCAGCGGGAGTCTCTCCCTCCTCAAGACCGAATATCGTTCTCAGCCAGGAGTTCACTTGCTCACCTCGAATCGTTCCAGGCACATCATACTTTCCTGCCAAACCACCAGGCCGCGAAGAGCTCCAGGAGCAGGAAGACCCCGGCCGCAAGAGCGAGCCAGCGCCAGACCTCTCCCTCCTGGTCTCTCCGGAAGGCGTCTACGTCAACATTGCCGCCGATGACAAAGCGGATCCCCGTATCGGCCAGGGCGGCCCTGAGGCTCTCCTCGCCGCATTCAGCCAGATCGCTCTCGCCGGCCTCGCGGCGAACCGCGTACCAGCTTGAGGTCGCCGATTCGGTATCCCCGGAGGCGGTTTCCTCGCCAACCCTGAACAGTCCGGCTGAGTGCGGCCGGTAGCTCTCTCCAAGACCGATGAGAACCTCATCCGCCGGGTTGGCTTCCGAAGAGCTGTCTTCTGAAGGAAGCTCGATCCTGTAGCTCACACCGGGCTTTTCCTCCAGCCGGAGAGCATCTCCGACCTGCGAGGCCCTTCCCAGGCTGTAGCGCCGGGAAAGATAGCGAACCCATTCCTGCATCAGGATCGGATAGGTATAGTCGGTTGGCCAGTCACCCCAGTCCCGGTCGGCGGTGGTATTGAACACGACGATCCGGCCGCGGCCCTCGGTCTCGGCCGGATCTTCAGCGGGCTCCTTCCCGGCACCGGCAGCCGCGTCCGCCCGGGGCGACGCATACCGACCCTCGATCACAGCCGGTGTGGAGAGCTCGTCATTGTATCTCGCAATCACCTCGGTGCCCGGAAGAGGCTCCAGCAGAAAGAAACGCCTGAAGATCACATGGTCAAAGGAAGAGTTCTTCAGGCCCCGGAAGAGCTCCAGGGTCGGATGCTCGTTCTCGCCGAAATCGAGATGGAGCGCGGCCGCGGGCGCCGGCTCCTTGAGAACTGCAGGAAAGAGCGCCGGTGGCTTCATAGGCGTTAACTTTGTTCTCCCTACCGCCGAGCTTGAATCGGGTTGGGCGGCTATCCGAAAGAAGTTGGACTTAGGTCGGGCCAGCTCCAGGTAGCTCTCAACATCTATCTTATTGCCGAGGAAGTAGGCGATCCCGCCTCCGGAGCGGGCGAAGGCGCCCAGGGCCGCCTGCTCGGCGGGGCTGAGCCTCGAGCGGTTGAGGATAAAGACGCTGTCGGCATCCTTGAGTTCCTTCCCATCGATCTCGCCCTCGACCAGCCTGACTGACACACCTGAAGGAACGTCTCCACGGGGAGAGAGGGCCGCGGTAAGGAGCCCCGATTCACTCGCGAACCGGTTGGCGGAGGGCGCCCCATCCACCAGGGCCACCTGCATGGAATCACGCACAACGACCACCAGCACGCTCTCATCATCGCGCGCCAGGCGATCAGGAGTCATTCCGGCCTTCAGGGGATACTCGCCCCCCTCTGTGAAGATGTGCTGGATCTCAACGCGCACCGTCTCTCCCGGAGCGATGCTCTCAATGGTCGGCAGGGGAATCTTATGGCGCGCGACAAACTCATCGCTGTCGGAGCCGCCCACCTCAACGTTACCCTCTACCCGGACCCGCGGCTCCTTGCCGTAGTTCGTCACCTCGACGGCAATGCGAACCGGAACACCGGCAAGGACGGGGTCAGACTCGATGGAGAAGCCGGTTATCGCGGTATTGTCCAGGGAACCGGAGCTCACATCGACAAACTGGAAATTAAAGCTGTCGACCAGGTCCTCGCGCTTGATCTCCTCGAAGAGAACCTCGAGCGAGTCCGCCAGGCTCCCATCCTCCTCCAGCCAGTCCCGACGGCGATAGTCACTGACCAGCACCACAGAGCGGACGACCGGAGCGGCGGAACCCTTGGCCTCATCAATCAGCTTTCTCAGAACCCGGGGGAAATCCAGCGGCAGATCGCTCGTTGCGACCTCGCCCAGAGAATCCAGCAGGTCGCGGCCGGCCAGTGATGCCAGGGTTCCCGCCGACGTCCCAGCGGGGCTCCCGCCGGTTACAACGCCGCCCTGGACCTGCCCCTCGACCTTTCCAAGCAGGCTCTCAGGTCTGCTTCCCAGCCAGACACTGACGGGAACCGAGCCTCCCATCGCATCCTGGACCTGGCTTACCGCGCTCTCCCGGGCCGTATCGAAGACCTTGCCCGTAGCGGAAACGGCCTCCATGCTGAAGCTGTCGTCCATGACAACAACCCTGCTGTCCTCTCTCCAGCCGGCAAGCCCCCTCAACACCGGCCGGGCCACAGCCATCACCAGGAAGCCGATGATCGCCATCCGGAGAAGAAGCAGGATGAGATCCTCGAACTTGACCCGGCGGCGGTTGCTTACCTGCGCGGCGAGAAGAAAATCCATCGCCGCCCAATTCTGCACCCGGTAGCGGCGCTTGTTCAGGATATGGATGATGACTGGGGCCGACACCATGGCAAGGCCGAAGAGAAGCAGCGGATTTACAAACATGTCGGCGCTCCCCTATCCATTCCTCGACGCGGCCTTGCGCCGCCGAGCCCTCTGGGCCAGCAGCTTCGCAAGAGCCTCTGATATTTTTTCGGGACCGGTGATCAGCTGGTAATCGAAGCCGCATCCCTCGCAGGACTTCTTCAGATGTCCCAGCGCGCCCTCGAGAACCTCGAGATACCGCTCACGAAGGCGATGCGGCTCGGTAAGAAGCTGCCGATCATCCTCGAGCCCCTTGAAAAGAATATTCGACTCAAAGGGAAACTCGCGCTCGTCCGGGTCGAGCACCTGCAACACAACGGCATCATGGCCGCGGTAGCGCAGGAAGCCCAGGGTCGCGTCGATCTCCTCCTGGGAAACGAAGAAATCCGAGATCAACACAAAGAGACAGCGGCGCGGGAGCTGGAGGCTCACTCGCTCGAGCACCTCCTTCATCGAGGTCTTCCCCTCCGGCTCCAGGCCCTTCAGCCGCGCGGCGATACCGGCAAGGGCCAGGGTCTTCGCGCTGGGGGGAACGAATTCCTTCAGGTCCTGGTCATGGACCGCGAGACCGACGGCGTCACGCTGGCGATGCAGGAGATGCCCCAGGGCCGCCGCCGCGGTGGCGCCAACCTCGAACTTGCTGAGGGTTCCCGAGCTGTAGGTCATCGAGGCGCTGGCATCCAGCACCAGGAGCGCGGTGATGTTGGTCTCCTCCTCGTAGCGCTTGATATAGTAGCGATCCATACGCCCGAGCACCTTCCAGTCAAGGTGGCGCAGATCGTCGCCGGGGACATATTCCCTGTGCTCCACGAACTCGACGCTGAACCCGTGGCGGGAGCTCTTGTTCTTTCCCGCAAGGAAGCCATCGACGATGCGCTTGGCTACCAGCTCGAGACGCGAGAGACGCGCGATGAGCTCAGAGTCGAAGAATCCGCCGGCTGACTTCATCGTATTCATTCCTGGGATTGAAGGTAGGTACATCATCGAGAAGCATGTCGACAATGTCATCCGGGCCGAGGCCTTCCGCCTCAGCGTGAAAACTCGGAACCAGCCGATGCCTGAGAACCGGTAGGGCCACGGCCCTGACATCGGCCCGGGTCACTGAAAACCTGCCGGCAAGAAGAGTGTGGGCCTTGGCCGAGCGGATCAGGGCCTGCGCCGCGCGCGGGCCCACTCCCCAGGAGATATACTCCTTCACCCACCCCGGCGCCGACTCTCCCTCCGGGCGCGACATCCTCCCGATGCGGGTCGCGTAGGCCTGCACGTGCTCGGTAACGGGGAGCGCCGGCAGAATCGCCTGCAGGGAAAGAAGAACCTCCCGGTCGAGAACCGCCGCCGCCTCCTGCTCGACATCTCCGGTGGTCCTGTCGATGATCTCTTCCTCTTCGAGAAATTCCGGGTAGTCGATGCAGATCTTCATGAGGAAGCGGTCAAGCTGGGCCTCGGGGAGAGGGTACGTACCCTCCTGTTCAAGCGGGTTCTGGGTGGCCATGACGCAGAAAGGCTTCGGCAGCGGATGC
The DNA here is from genome assembly GCA_913042995.1 of uncultured bacterium. Classification (GTDB taxonomy): domain Bacteria; phylum Planctomycetota; class UBA8108; order UBA8108; family UBA8108; genus UBA8108. The sequence continues at coordinate 8,818 of CAJWMA010000133.1, forward strand.
GCCCGCCCCCCCACGGAAACCTGGCCTTCGCTCATCCCCTCCAGCAACGCGGCCTGGGTCTTCGGGGGTGTGCGGTTGATCTCGTCGGCCAGCAGCAGGTTCGTAAAGACAGGCCCCTTCCTGAAAACAAAATCCCTCACACCTCCTCCGGCCTTCTCCTGAAAGATCAGCGTCCCTGTTACATCGGTGGGCATCAGGTCCGGGGTAAACTGGATCCGGCCGAAATCCAGGGAGAGCGCCTCGGAGATCGTGTTGACGAGCAGGGTCTTGGCGAGGCCCGGAACTCCCTCCAGGATCGCGTGCCCGCCAACCAGCAGGGTCATCAGCAGCTGGTCAACAACGGCCTCCTGGCCAACGATAACCTGGCCGATCTCTTTTCTGAGCCCCCCCATAAGCTTGAGCATGCTGTCAAGCAACTCGATATCTCTGGGAGAATCCGGCCCTGGTCCCGCCGCCTGCCCCGCGCTCACCGCTGGTACACCGCGAGGCGGTTGTAGGGAATCTGCAGGCAGAGAAGAGCCAGCGCGGTTCCATAGAGCTCGCCGCCATCGGCTCCATCCCAATACCCATCAAGCGCCTGCTCGGCGATGAACATCTCAGCGCTCTGCTTGTAGAAGGGCAGCCAGTGCTTGCCGCCGATCACGAACTTCGCCTGGGTCAGGTAATACTGAACGTATTCGGCATGATGCCCGTAGCCCCATTGGGGATCGATGTTCCGATGCATGTAGTCCGTTATCTTGCGGATCAGGGGCTCATCGTATTTGCCGGCGTTCCACAGGGCGACGACCGCCGCGCAGGTGACACCGGGGCGCACCTGGTAGCTGTTGATCCTGTAGCGCACACTGCCGTTGGTGTTGGTCGATTTCTCGATGAACTTGACGCCCTTCTCGACCACTTTTTTCGAGACAAAGATACCCACATCGCGGCAAGCGCGGAGGGACTGCAGCTGGGTCACCACCAGGGTGCCCTCATCCTCGTAGGCATTGGGAGAGTAGCCCCAGCCTCCCTCATCGGTCTGCGAACGCTCGGTGAGCTTGACGCCATCCTGGAGCACCTTGCGAATAGCCTCCCGCTGGCGCGGGTCTTTCTCCTGCGCGAAAATCTGCGAGAGATAGGTCAACGCGAAGGCGTGAGAGTACATGGGGCGCTGCTCCCGCGCGTTGACGTTGGCAACCAGGCCGGGGGCGTATGAGTAGGTTCCGACGCAATTGTTCAGCAGGTACCTGGTGATTCTCTGCAGATTACGGGCGTAGGGACCCCGGGTCGGGGTGCTTCCACTGGCGAGAAAGGCGAGCCCTGAAAGCGACGTGATGGCCGTCGGGTAGACGTTTGTGCTCCAGGTCGACTTGCCATAGGAACCATCGGACTCCTGGGCGCGCGCGAGATAGCTCA
>CAJWMA010000134.1 GCA_913042995.1 uncultured bacterium
CTTGCCGCCATACTCGGAGCCATTCTCATGGCCAGCGCTACGCATTTTCTGATGCTCTTTATGGCGCTCGAGCTTCTGAGTATCGCGAGCTACATTCTCGTGGGCTACATAAGGCGCGACCGACGAGGGGCGGAGGCCGCTCTCAAATACGTCATCTACGGCAGCGTTGCCGCGGCGATTATGGCCTATGGCCTCTCGCTCTTCTATGGATTGACAGGCAGCGCTCAGCTTGCGGACCTGGCCAACGTCACCTTCAGCAGTGATCACGCGGTCTGGTCGGACTGGACGCTGAAAACGCGCGCCGCCCTGACCACCCTGGTCGCCCTCGTGATGGTCTTTATGGGCGTCGCCTACAAGATGTCGACCCTGCCCATGCACTTCTGGGCTCCGGATGTTTACGATGGCGCCCCGACGCCGGTTACGGCTTTTCTCTCGGTGGTTTCCAAGGCGGCCGGATTCGCCCTGGCCCTGCGTTTTCTCTCGGCTCTTCCCGTGGAGAATTTCGCCCCGGCCTGGGAGAAGATCCCCTGGATTGAGATGATGATCATTCTCTCGATCGTCACGATGACCTTCGGTAATCTCTCGGCTCTCTGGCAGACCAATCTCAAGAGAATGCTGGCGTATTCTTCCATCGCCCATGCCGGGTACATGATGATGGCCTTCGTCATCCTGCACTCGACGGGGGTCACCGGCGCCCAGGCGTTGGGTTTCTACCTGCTGACCTACCTGGCGATGAACTTCGGAGCCTTCGCCGTCGTGATTCTCATTGAGAACCGCCTCGGCTCTGTCGACCTGGTCGACTACCAGGGCATGGGCCGCCGGGCGCCCCTGATCTGCGCCTGTATGGTGGTATTCCTCTTCAGCCTGATCGGCGTGCCGCCCACGGCGGGTTTCGCCGGCAAGTGGTACCTCTTCCTCGGAGTTATCGATGCGGCGCAAAACAGCGCGCACGACGCTGGCCTCTCCACCTGGTATTACGTCCTTGTCTTCTCCGCCGCTGTAAATACGGGAATCTCGGCCTATTACTATCTCAATGTGGCCAAGGAGATGTACCTGGCTGACAGTGAGCAGAAGGAATCAATCTCCGTTTCAACCCTGGGCAAGGTTCTTGTCGCGGGGCTGGCCGCCCTGACCTTCTACCTGTTCTTCGGAGCGGACGGGGTTCTTCAAAGCACCCAGGATATAGTTTTTCACTGAAGATGATTTCCCAAGCCTCGATTGAAAGCCTGTCGGACGTTCTCGACCTGGAGAGCAGCAACTTCGTGCGCTACATCCAGGAGATCGCCGAACTGCGTCCCTCTCGCTCTGGAGATGCCGAAGCGGTCGCGCTCTTCGAGGAGCTCTACCTGGACAGCTCCTCGAATATTACCGAGCTGAGCGCTCTGCTCGCCGACCATGCGGCCGTCTTCCCCCAGGTTGCCTGGGATATGGACAGTGCAAGATACAACTTCCTCAGGCCGGTATTCCTGCTGGCTCCGCTGGCCGATTCGTTTCGTGACCATATCGAGACGCTGGGCCAGTTGGCCGAGCCGATTGTCGAGGCGGGGTGGGAAGAGGCTCAGCAGGCGGTTGATCGCCTGAGGGGACAGAAATCTGCCGCTCTCGAGCGGATTGAGAGCCTTGCGCAGAAGCTTGGAGGGATGGAAAGCGATCCGCCCGAGCGAAGGGGCTCCAGCGCTTCCCGCTGGTAGGCTGTTTCTCTGGGGACCGGGTATTTTATGTCTCTGCCCGGAAAAAAGTTCTCATCAGCGGCTGTGAGGGTGAACAATAAGACTCATGTTAAATGGTCTAAAACGCTGTCTTTTTAAAACTCTCCTGGTCTTTGCGGTTCTCTATCCCGCGGCGGTCTCCCAGTTGCCGGCGCAGAGCAAGGAGCTGAAGCGAGCCGCCCTCGATCTCAAGAAGGCGGTCGGACGGGAAGATCCCGAGCTCTTCCTGGAGAGCTTTGTCGCTGTTCTCGACACGGGCGAGCGCCGGGCGATCAAGACCGCTGTGGAGGCCTATGTCAGCATGGCCAAGGTTCTCGGCTCCGAGGTAGAGACCTCCGGCGAGTACTACTATCTTCATTCCAAGGCGGCCAATGCCTTCAAGGATGCCAAGGGGAAGTACGTAACCGCGGAGATCGAGAAGCTTCGCAAGAATAAGCGGGGAGACTGGCGCGGGCGGCTGTTGATTCTCGATGCGGCCTGTTTCAAGTCCGACCTTGATCTCGAGGCCGCCTGCATCGAGGCGCTCTCCGACAAGGCTCCGCAGATTGTCAGGCGCGCGCTGCACTATCTGCGGCGTTCAAAGAAGGTGCCTGTTGTCGAGAAGATGGTGGAGCGCTATGTGGCTATCGAGACCAAGAGGCCCAGTGGTGACGCTGCCGAGTGGGAGCGTACGCTTCTCACCTTCCAGGCATCTCTCCAGCAGATGCTGCATGTTGATCTGCCCGCGGCGGTTGACTGGAAGAATTATGTCGCGGCCAGGAAGGGGCGCCCCGATTTTTTCGAGCCTCACAAGAAGGCCTCGGCCAGGACAGCCCTGACCCTCTTTGGCGCCGCGGTCACCGGTAAGAACATCTGCTTTATTCTCGATGTGTCCGGCAGCATGCTGTCGACCGACCCCGCTCCCCGCGGTTCCACTGAGGCCAATCGCAGGCGCACTGTCGTTGGCGATGCCGCCAAGAAGGGGCCTCCGAAGCCTCCCGAGGAACGGCGGCGCATCACCCGGGCCAAGAAGGAGCTTATCCGTGTCGTCAAGGCGCTGCCCAGCGACGTCAGGTTTAATCTCGTTACCTACTCGAGCGATGTCGATCCCTGGCAGGAGGCTATGGTCAAGTCCAGCAAGGGGAATAAGACGGAGGCAGGGAAGTACGTCGATGAGCTTCGCGCGGAGGGAGTCACCGTGACCGATCTCGCCCTCGAGGAGGCCTTCAGTGATCTCTCTCTGGATACAATCTACCTGGTGACGGATGGCGCGCCGACCCATGTCGGATCGTCAGGGAGGGCAGATCCCGAGGATTCCGCGCAGATTGTCGAGGAGATTCACAAGCGGATGAAGGAGCTCAATTTTCTTCGAGATGTGCGGATCTTTACACTCGGTTTCCGGGGCGCCAAGGAGGATTTTCTCAAGCAGCTGTCCAGGGAACATGGCGGCCGCTACGTGGCGATCGAATAGGCGGCCTGCTGAGTTCGGCCCAGGCCAGCTCCACTGTCCTTTTCGTCATTTACTGAAATTCGTTCGCTCAGGGCTTTCCGACCGGGTGCTGCAACGGTACCATTCAGCCGGTGGGATCATCCTGTGGATGACCTCTGGTGACAGCCTTGTTCGTGACTTCCGAGCGGGAGCGGTATGATGGCCGCAGGCAGGAAAAAATCCGGCGATGGGACCTGCTCGGTGGTCGTTGTCGATGGTCTGAGGACTCCCTTTGCCAAGGCGGGTGGTCCCCTTGCCGGCGTTCACGCAAGCGAGCTCGGCAGGATTCCTCTCGATGAGATCCTCGTGCGCCAGGGCGTCCCGGCCTCAGAGGTGGATGAGGTGATCTTTGGCAATGTGGCCCAGCCCGCGGATTCGGCGAATATTGCCCGGGTGATCGCCCTGAGAGCGGGAGTTCCGATCTCCACGCCGGCCTCCACCGTCCATCGGAACTGCGCCTCCGGGATGGAGGCCATCACCACCGCGTTTGACCGGATTCGTTTCGGCTATTGCGACCTTGTCGCCGCCGGCGGGGTTGAATCCATGTCAGGAATACCTTTTCTCTACCCGGAGGCGACCCGTGGAAAGTTCGTGCGAATGGCTCGCGCGCGCTCTGTTTTTGGCAGGCTTGCCGCTCTCGCAAGTTTCAGGATGGGAGATTTCAAGCCGGTGATCGGTATCGAGGAGGGGCTCACGGATCCCTTCTGCGGTCTGAATATGGGAGAGACGGCGGAGAATCTTGCCCGGGAATTCGCTATTTCCAGGCAGGAGCAGGACGAGTTCGCCCTGCAGAGTCACCAGAGGGCGTGTATTGCCCGGGCGGCCGGGATTCTTGCAGACGAGATCGTCCCCGTGTACGCAGGCTCCCGGTACGAGGCGGTCGCCGAGGATGTCGGTCCGCGAAAGGGCCAGTCGATCGAGGCGCTCGCGAAGCTGCGGCCCTATTTTGACAGGACGCTTGGGACGGTGACGGTTGGCAACGCCTGTCCGATTACCGATGGCGGCGCCGCTCTCCTGCTTGCCAGCGAGGAAAAGGCGGCTGAGCTTGGACTGAAGCCCCTTGGCCGCATCATCTCCTACGCCTATCGAGGCTGCTCACCTTCCCGGATGGGGTTGGGTCCGGCTTTCAGCGTCCCCCTGGCTTTGGAGCGGGCAGGTTCTTCGCTTCGGGACATGGACCGGGTTGAATTGAACGAGGCCTTTGCCGCGCAGGTGCTTGCCAATTGCGCTGCGTTCGACTCGTCTGATTTCGCTGCCAGTGAGCTGGGCCTGTCAGCTCCCATCGGAGAGCTCTCTTCCGACAAGCTCAATGTGAACGGGGGAGCCATAGCGCTTGGGCACCCGGTTGGCGCCAGCGGCGCCCGGATTGTTCTCGCCCTGCTCAACGACCTCCGGCGGCGTGGACTCGCACGCGGCCTGGCCACGATCTGCGTCGGCGGCGGCCAGGGCGGAGCCATGGTGGTGGAGGCGATGGAATGACCGGGCCGGAAAAGAAAGTCAGCACAGGCGCCTGGAAGCTCGAACCCGCGGAAGAAGGAATCGCCTTCCTCGTTTTCGATCTTCCCGGAGAGAAGGTCAACAAGCTCAGCGGGGCGGTCATCGATGATCTTGACCGGGTTCTCGATGAGGTCGCAGGGGTTGAGAGCATCCGGGCCCTGGTGGTCTGCGGCGGCAAGGAGGACAGCGGCACCTTCATTGCCGGGGCCGATATCGCCGAGATTCGCGGGGTTACAGACGAGCAGGAGGCCCGCGCCCAGGCCCGCAGGGGGCAGGCTGTTCTCGGCAAGCTGGCCTCGATGAAGGCGGTGACCATCGCCGCGATTCACGGAAACTGTCTTGGCGGCGGCGCCGAGCTGGCCCTGGCCTGCGACCTTCGCATCGCCAGCGACTTTGAGAAGACCCGGATCGGCCTGCCGGAGGTGCAGCTTGGCATCCTGCCCGGCTTTGGTGGGACCCAGCGTCTGCCTCGTTTGATCGGACTCGCCCGCGCCCTGCCTGTGATTCTCACTGGTAAACCTCTCGATGTTCGCAAGGCGTTGAAGCTCGGAGTGATAGACGAGGCGGCCCATCCCGCGAGCCTGAGGGAATCGAGCCGTGAACTCGCTGTCCGGGCCCTTGCCGGAAAGGGGAAAGGTTACCGTCCGGGTTTCGCCCGAAGATCACTGTTCATGCGGCTTCTCGAAGGGAGCGGCCTCGGAAGAAGCTATATTCGTTCACGTGCTCTAAAGAACATCCAGCGTAAGACGGGCAGGCATTATCCCGCGCCCCGAAGAGCTCTCGATTCGATGGTCGATGGCTATGGGATGTCACTGAAGGATGGCCTGGAGCTCGAGGCGAAGCTGGTGGGGGCGCTCGCTGTGTCCCCGACCTGCAAGAATCTGATCGATATATTTCTTACCAGCGAGGCCGCTCGGCGCGGAGACGGTAGCGGGAAGAAAGGCAGGGGCGCCGCCCGCGCCCCTGGAGAGGGCGCCATGGTCGGCCTCCTGGGGGCTGGTGTTATGGGCGGAGGGCTCGCTGCCCTGGTCTCCCTGAAAGGGTACCGGGCCCGCCTGAAGGATATCAGCCGGGAGGCCATCTCCTCGGGCTACCGGCGTATCGCGGCGATCCTCCAGGGACGAGTCGCGCGTCGGCGTATGAAGAAGAGCGAGGTCATCAACTTCATGGCGAGGGTCAGCAGCTCCACTGACTACGCCGGCTTCGGCTCGGCTGGGATCGTCATCGAGGCGGTTGTAGAGGACATGGAGATCAAGAAGAAGGTTCTCCGCGAGGCGGAGACAGGGCTGGGAGCGCATGTCGTTTTCGCGTCGAATACCTCAGCCCTGTCCGTTACCGATCTTCAGAACGCGGCGAAACGTCCCGGGCGCATCGTTGGGCTTCATTTCTTCAACCCCGTTGAGCGCATGCCCCTGGTCGAGGTCATTCGAGGTTCCCGGACCACAGAGGCGGCCCTGGTCGCGGTCGAGACCTTCGCCCGCAGTCTCGGGAAGATCCCGGTACGCTGCGAGGATGCTCCCGGATTCCTGGTGAACAGGGTGCTCGGAGTCTACCTCAACGAGGCTGTTCGATTACTGGCGGAGGGCTATTCGCCCGAGGAGATGGATCGGGAGATCCGGAGCTTCGGTATGCCGATGGGGCCTCTTGAACTGATGGATGAGGTCGGGCACGATGTCGCCTCGAAGGTTTCCAGTATTCTTCACAAGGGGTTCGGGGAGAGGGCGCGTCCACCGGATGCTCTCTCCGGACTGGGGAATGATCCCGCTGTCCTGGGCAGGAAAACAGGCCGGGGTTTTTATATCCACGGAGGGACGGGCCGCCGGCGGAAACCAAAGCTTAACACGGCCCTGCTGGCGAAGATCGGCAGGGAGCGGGGAGGCTACAGGACGCCCTACGCCGGGCTCTGGGTCAAGCGGTTGATCTATCCCATGATCAACGAGGCGGCTATGGCTCTCGGGGAGGAGGTTGTCGCAACGGCTTCCGATGTGGACCTTGCGATGGTCTTCGGAACCGGGTTTGCTCCTTTCCGTGGAGGCCCGCTGCGTTACGCAGACAGCCTTGGAATCGGTGCGATTGTCGAGACCTTGAAGGGATTCGGCGAATCCAGGCTGGCTCCCTGTGAACGGTTGCAGGAATTAGCCGACCGCGATGAGGGCTTTTATACCCCTTCAGAGCCGCAAAATGGCTGAGAGCCGGTTTTTCGTATAGAGAAACCGATATTCCCGGTCCTTTGTGCTGATTGACTGTCTACCAAACGTACCTATAATTCCCGTTTCTATAAGTTCTTCATTTTCATGGTGTTTCGATGACAGGGTTCAGCAACTCAATTCCTCCCGAGGCCTCCTATGTGAGGATCGAGCCAGGCCAATTCGCAGGCGGTACGGTTTCGCTGCCCGGCTCCAAGAGCCTGACAAACCGGGCTCTGCTCATATCCAGCCTGATTCCGGGAGAGTCAACCCTGATGAACGCGCTCGATTGCGATGACTCGAGGTGCCTGAGTGAAGCGTTAAAAGCTCTAGGTGTTCAGATCGAATCGGAGGCCGGCGGTCCGCGCTGCGCGTCAAGGGATGCTCTTACCTTTACAGTCAGGGGCGATCTGGATGGTTATCCGAATAAGAAGGGAACCTTCAGCCTGGGTAACGCCGGTACGGCCACCCGTTTTCTGACCGCTGTCCTGACCATTTCCGGCGGGGATTACGTGGTCGATGGAAATGAGAGGATGCGGCAGCGTCCGATCAATCAATTGGTTCAGGCGCTCAGGGATCTTGGAGCTGAGATCAGCAGTCCGACCGGCTGTCCTCCGGTCACGATCGGTTCCCGGGTGCTGGAGGGGGGACGGGTCAATATGGCCGGCAACACCTCGAGCCAGTTTATTTCCGCCGTGTTGATGGTGGCGCCCATGGCGCAGAAGGACATCGAAGTTCGCCTGGTGGGGGAGGTGCTCTCCGCGCCCTACCTGGACCTGACCCTCAGGACGATGCAGGATTTCGGGGTCAGGGTCGACATTCATGATGACGAAAGCGATGGACAGCTTGTCTACCACATCGATTCCAGGAAGTGGTACAAGTCGCGTGACTACTTTGTTGAGGGGGACGCTTCGACGGCCAGCTATTTCTTTGCCGCCGCGGCGCTGACAGGAACGACTGTCCGGGTCGAGGGCGTCGGCAAGGTCTCCCGGCAGGGAGACCTTCGCTTCGCGGATGTGCTTGCGGAGATGGGCTGCCATGTGAAAAAAGATGTCGACTCCATCACGGTTTCCGGGCCGGAGGAGATGTTGCGGGGTCTGTCGAATAATTGCTCAGACATGCCGGACATTGTTCCGACCCTCGCGGTGGTCGCGGCCTTCGCCCGTGGGCGTACCCGTCTCTACGGAGTTCCCCACCTTCGCTACAAGGAGAGCGATCGGATCGCTTCAGTCGCCAGCGAGCTCAGGAAGCTGGGCGTCGATGTGCGCGAGTTAGATGATGGCCTCGAGATTAACGGTCCGGAGAGCCCGGACAGCTTCTCGATGCAGGGCGCCAGGATTGACTCCTGGGGAGATCACAGGATAGCGATGGCGCTCTCCCTTGCCGGCCTGCTGGTTCCGGGGGTAGAGATAGGTGATCCGCAGGTAGTCACCAAGTCGTTTCCCGGCTACTTCAGGGAGATGGGCGGCCTCGGAGGAGGCTCCACCTTCTTTTCGGCCGAGGGGGCAGAGCTTGCCGTTGAGGGAGATGGGTCATGAGCGCCGGAGCGGATTCCTTTGATGTGATCGTCATCGGAGGCGGCCACGCGGGGATCGAGGCGGCTCTTGCCGCGGCCCGCATGGGCGCCCGGGCCGCTCTTGTGAGTCTCGATGCGGGCGCTATCGGCCGGATGTCGTGCAATCCGGCGATCGGGGGGCTTGGCAAGGGACAGATGGTGCGTGAGCTTGACGCGCTGGGCGGCGAAATGGGCCGAGCGGCGGACTCGAGCGGAATCCAGTTTCGCCTGCTCAATACGCGCAAGGGGCCGGCGGTGAGAGCTCCCCGTGCTCAATGCGACAAACAGAAATACCAGGATTACATGGTCCGGTTGACCTCCTCGGTCGATGGTCTTACCGTCGTCGAGGGCAAGGTTTCAGCTCTGCTGCTCGAGTCGAGCCAGGCTGAATCCTCGCGGGTCGCGGGTGTAAGGTTGAGCGATGGCAGCGAGCTGGCCGGCCGGTCGGTGATTCTTACCGCAGGCACCTTCCTGCGAGGACTCATGCATTGCGGAGAAGAAAAAGAGAAGGGCGGGCGGATAGGAGAAGCCGCCTCCTACGGCCTGTCGGATTTTCTCGAGGACATGGGTTTTTCGCGCAGAAGGCTGAAGACCGGCACCCCCGCCCGGGTGGATGCGGCGACCGTCGATTTCTCCGAATCCACGGTCCAGCCTGGAGATGATGAGCCCTTCTTCTTTTCCTTCGACACCCGCGGCTACTCCCTGGACCAGGTTGATTGCCATATCGCCTGGACCAATCCGCAGGCTCACGAGCTTATCAGGAAAAATCTCCACCGGGCGCCGATGTACTCAGGCCAGATCGAGGGAGTGGGACCCCGCTACTGTCCCTCGATCGAGGACAAGGTGGTTCGTTTTGCCGACAAAGAGAAGCACCAGATCTTTCTCGAACCGGAGGGGCTTGACACCTCCTGGGTGTACCTCAATGGCATCTCCACCAGTCTTCCGGGTGATGTCCAGGAACAGGTGCTGGCGACGATCCCGGCGCTGAGAAACGCCAGGATTCTTCAATATGGTTACGCCGTCGAGTACGACTTCTTTCCCCCGACCCAGATCAAGCCGACCTTCGAGACCAGGGCGGTAGGCGGACTCTATTTTGCCGGCCAGATCTGCGGTACGAGCGGCTACGAGGAGGCGGCGGCGCAGGGGCTGCTCGCGGGCGTCAACGCGGTGCTCCGCTGTCGAGGGCAGGAGCCTCTCCTGCTCGACAGATCGGAGGCCTATATCGGCGTCTTGATCGATGATCTCGTCAAGGAATGCCCCCTTGAGCCCTACAGGATGTTTACCTCAAGGGCTGAATACAGGCTCCTTCTCAGGAGCGACAATGCCGATCTGCGGCTTTGCGAGAAGGGGCATCAGCTGGGCCTGGTCCCTGATGAGCGCATGCGCCGCGTAGATGATAAGCGGGAGCGGATCTCAGGAATGAGGACAGCCCTTGAACAGGGCCGTTCTGCGGGGATCTCCCTTGCGAAGCTGCTCCGCCGGCCGGAGGCGAGCCTGGGCAAACTCGCCCGGGAGATTCCCGAGATCTCGGCCCTGCTCGAGGGGGGGGAGAACGATGATGAGGTCGTCGAGCAGGTCGAAATCCAGGTCAAATACGCGGCCTATATCGAGCGGCACCTGGCGCAGGTGGAGCGATTCAAGAGACTGGAGGGTCTCGCCATTCCAGAGACCTTCGATTACACCACGATTCTGGGGTTGCGCGGAGAATCGACCGAGAAGCTCGATCAACTCCGGCCTCTCTCTGTCGGGCAGGCCTCGCGTATTTCCGGGGTGACGCCGGCT
>CAJWMA010000135.1 GCA_913042995.1 uncultured bacterium
TTCATGCCCCTGGGGCGATCAAAGGCGCGCCTGAGGCGTGCGCGGCCGGCCGCAAGGCGACGCCCCATCAAAAACAAAGAACGGGTTGGCCGCACCCGCAAGGGAGACGCCTCAGAGTTCCGCGCTCAGTTCGACGAACTGTCGCCGGGATTGCTCAAATCGCCCTTCTCGCGATGGCTGCTCGAACCACCCTCCGGGGAAGGAGGGGAAGGAGGGGAAGATTCTTTGCTGTCGTCATAGTCGACGGGGGGGACAGGGTCGTCGGAAGCATCATCAATGTCATCCTGGACATTCTTGATGCCCTTTTTGAATTCGACAATGGACTTGCCCATACTGCGGGCGACCTTCGGAAGACGCGCCCCAAAGAGCAAGAGGGCTATAATCCCGATGATGATGATTTCAGATCCACCCGGTAGACCTAAAAGAGCCAGGTATGTGTTCGTAAGCATAGGACCTCACATCCGAAGCGGGCAGCACAGGCGGCGCCCTCGTCTTGCAGCCGCTATGAGCCGCTGAAGGCTCACTCGGCTTCACGATAATCCCCTGGGCTTTCGGTTTCAGGCGCGAACAAGGTCTCCTTCTTTCGCACCCATAGGCCAGAGGCTAACTAAGCAGAGCTATTCTAACTACTTCAATCGTAGTATCCATACAATTCCTCTGCAAGGCGCCTCGCCGTAAGAGCGAGGAGTCGCAGCTCGATCTCCTGGGGATTGTCGAACTCGAGGTCGACCTTGAATTGATCCTCATTGCCTCTCTCACGGCCAACCCGCCATCCCTTTCTCTGGTGAACGATACGCCCCTTCTCGGTGTCAAGCACCCTGTAGCTGATAACCGCCCTGGCGCTGAAAAAACCGATCGAGCGGGGGTCCTTGAGTTGGAGCTTGTCGATCGATCCCTCGACCAGGAAGCGCGCTCCGACATTTCGGCCGATGCGGGCCCACTCAGCATCGCTCAGGCGCGGCTTTGCCCAATTGCGGATGGTCTTCTGCGCCTCTTCAACGCGCTCCCCAGTAACAAAGCGCGCATCGACCTCCTGGCCCGCGGCCCACATCCGAATGCCTTTTGTGATGGTTTGTCCGCGGCGGGACTCGCCGTACCACAAGTCGGCTCCGGCCAGAGCCTCTCGGAAGGGCACAATCAGCACTGTCTGGCCTTCAAGCCCCTCGCCACCGTTAAACGGAGAGGCGTGCCAGGAAGAAAAGCACCCGCACATCGACAGCGGCAAGAGCAGCGCCACGGCAGACAACCCATTCATCTTCATCTTAATTAATCACCTTGAACCTTCCCGCGGCTGGAAATGAGGCACAAGCCTCCTGATGAGGAGTCTATCTTGATATCGCCGCGCAGGCAAGCCGGTCGGTGGGGGAGATCAGTCGCGCAGGAATTCCGGCACCCCGGGCCAGGGCTCTTTGCCAGGGCCGCGATTGAGATATTCTATCTCGATCTCCTCTTTTGGCTTCCGGATGATAATCACCGGCGCCTGCTCCCGAAAACCGGGGCGGCGTTTCTGCGGGCGGCGGTCAGCTATCGTCGCAGGAGAACTCCTGGAGCCGACCAGTACCAGCTGCCGGGGTGACGCATGGTACTCAACTCGCTCCGCGTAAGCCTGGTAGGGGCCCGAATTGATCGTTACATTGCCCCCGAGACGGTCTGTTCCGATAATGTTTGAGGCGATGGCCCAGGGGAGCCGCTGGTCAACTGCGGGGCCGGCCGAGGGGTTCACATGCAATGCCAGCCTCTGGGCAACGACCTGCCAGTGCTGACCCGAAAGCGTACCGGGCTGCGCCTGCGGCTCAGACTTCCCGTCCACATGAAAGTTCGCCATAACGTTTCTCCTGAAGCTGACGAGCACCATTCGCCGCAACGGACCGCCGGCGGCCTCTGCCGGAGCCTCATACAGATAGGCCTCTATTTCCTGCGCATCGATCGTGTCTACACGCTCCGCCTTGGGCTTCTCGCGAGCCGCCTCGCCGCCGAGAGCTCCAGCCGCCTCGAAGCCATCCTTGAAATGCTGCAGCGTCTGCCGGCGACCATCCTGGGAAAAGATCTTCACCTTGTTCTGCTCTCGCTCGTAGAGAAAGTCGTCGCCGCGCAACAGGATGGCGAGGGCCCTGTTATAGAGCAGGATCTTATCCTTCGCCTTGATCCTGGAGAGGTGAAGCTCCCCGGCCTCATTCCTGGCGAGATGAACCTCGAGTTCATTCGTCTCAAATTCCCAGAGCATCTTCTGCCCGGGACGCGCCCCTCCGGCCCCATCCGGCTCTTCCCGATAGGCGCCCTGGGCGAGCTCGCCCTTGACCTCGGAGCGCAAGGTGACGCTCTGGCTCTTTTCGTCGTAAATAATCTCCCGTGCGCGCACCGGCCCCTGCAGCTCTTCATGGTCGAGATGCATCGACTGCGGCGTGTTCCCGAAAAAGCGCAGTTGTCGTACAGAAGAAGACCAGGAGGCCTTCTCGCCGCGCATCTCAAAGCTCTTGCCGCTAACCATCAGCGGGCTTCCTTCGGCAGAGTGCGCTGTCAGCGACCTGACCGACCGCAAATCCCTCAGCACCCCAGACCCTGCCTTTTCCGCCGCCGCCTCACCTTCTACGCCTTCTGCAAATTCAACATCGGCTCGGGCCGCCTGGATCAGCAGATCCGGGCGACTGGTGATCTCTTCTCCCCTGTAGAGCCGCACCTCGACGGCATCCGTCAAGGTGCACTGCCGGGACTCCTGCTCGAAACGAATCTTGCCCGCCAAAACAACCCCGCCTTTTTTTTCCAGCTGGGCTCTCTGCTCCTTGGTCCCGATCAATTCAAAAGCCTTCTGCCGGGCAAGAAGTTGGACTTCCGGAGCGGAAAAGCGATAGAGCCCTTTAGAGCGCGTTGTCAGCCTGACTGGGCGGGTTCCATCGCCGCGGGCAAGCGCCTTCTTGAGAGCCTTGCCGCCCTCAAACAGCAGGCCGAGGTAATCAGACTGAATCTCGACAAACTGAGCATCTCCATCCCCGGGTTGTTTTTTCCCGCGCTCTTCGGTTTCGGCAGGCTGGAGATCGTCCAGGTTGATCTTGGCGCTTACCGACCCTTCAAACCAGGCACCCTCAGGACCTCCATCTACAATGAGGTTGATCTTTCTCGCCTCAATCCAGCTTTCACCCTGGGAAAGACGCGGAAACTCCTTTTCGAGCCCCTCCAGGGTGGCCTGCTGCTGCTCGGCGCGATAGGTAAGAGTCTTTCCGTTCGCCTGAAACGACCGCGGTCCGGCCTGCTCGGCTTTGCCCTGCTGCGCATTGCGCCGCCAGCCCTTGCTCCGCAGAACAACCCCGCGAGGATTATTGCTTCGAGCAATAAAATAGGACAGAGCGTTCTTGTCCCCGCCTTCTTCTTCAAGCCCGTTAAAGGCGACCTCTACCTCGTCCGCGTCAAAATCAAGCCGGTCCAGCTCATCGCGGTCTGTCGGGCGCTTTGCGCCAACTGGAGCCTCGGCGTCGCCGGAATCACCTCCTGGCTGATTGACATATTGCTCCGCTCGCAATCTCGCCTGGCCGCGACGCTCTTCTTTTCCCGCCATCTTGAACGAGCCGGAGACCTCCTGCAGAAAAAGCCGCTCGCTGTGAGGGCGCATGATGGCCCTCTCGGCAACAAAATCAACGTCCGGCCCCTGAAGGGTGGGGCGTCCGGTCAAGACACCCTCAAAAGTTCTACCGCTCGATTCGCTGGCACCCGCCCCCGAAACATTGACCCACTCAAGCTTGTCTCCATCAAGAAGATAGGTTCGCGAGTCACGCGCGATGCGGGCTCGAACCCTGCCTCCCTCCCAGGTAGCAAGGGCTCGGCGAGGTGAAGGTTTTTTTCTCCGGTCATCAATCTCAAGCTCGAGCTTCTGGCATTCGAATCTCGTATTGCCCACCACAGGAGCCCCTCCAGGAGCTTTTGGGCGAACCCCCTGAAAAATCAGAACGTTTTTATTAAAGGTAATAAAGGTCGTCTCCCGGTCCGTCTCGGACCCCGAGTGGGTAAAATTAAGCTCCAGGCCGCCCTCACAGGTGACGATCACCTTGTCATCCCGGCCGGCTGGCGCCTGCTCGCCGGCCTCCGAAAGGGTCAGCCCGCCGCCCACATCCGGGTCCAGGTAGGTATAAACCGGCGCCTTGAAACGCAAGACCTCCATCCCGGATGAGCCGGAATGGCCCTCAAGGCCCGCCGGGCTGTAAACCTCCAGGTACGGATTAACGATCGACACCGGCTTCTTCGACTCAAGAATGAAGCGGGTCTTCTCCTGGGCCTGCGTTTCGTTTTTGAACAGCAGCTCCTCAAAATGAAAGGTCGTGCCTTCATTCGTTGTCCCGCGGCCATTGTAAAGAGTGACCGTAATCAGCCCGCTGCCCTTCACCAGGCCGCCTGTTCGTTGATAGACGGCGCTTTCGAACTCCAGCAGCAACCCCCTGGGCTGCTGGTCCTCTCTCTGCTCGGGCGCGGTCCCGTCTCCTTCATAGATTGGGATTTCGATGGCCCCATTTTTCAACTTGAGGCTGTCCAGTTCATCGATTCTGGCCCCATCTCTGAGGTCTCCCCTCGGCAGTTCGGCGCGCAAGGTGAAATTGCGGCGGCCCAGCTTGACGTTCCAGAAATCGAAATCGAGATAATTCTTCTCGTTCTCGTCTTCGCTGACGTTATGGCTGACCCTGAGCCCGCCGCGATCTGTGGCTGAGGCTCCGAACCAGTGCTTAAACTCCCCTGTGGCCACAATAAAAAGGCCCAGCATGGTCAAAAAGACTGCGCTGAAAAATGCCGCTGCTTTCACGAGAATTTCTCCAAAGCTGACTTCAATAGCCCCCGAGCCTCAAGAACCAGCTCCGCTACCTCGCGAACGGCCCCCTGGCCGCCAACTGCGCTGGTCACATAGGCCGCCTGTTTCCTGACCTCCGCATGAGCGTTTGCCACCGCTACCGGGAAGCCTGCCATGCGAAGACAGGGCAGATCATTAACATCATCTCCAATGTAGCAGACCTGCTCCGGATCCAGGCTCTGCCCCCGAATCAGGTCTTCAAGATGTCGCTTCTTCCGGCTGACCCCGGTCAGACAAAGCCTGATCCCGAGTCCGCGAGCTCGATGGTCTACGGCTGGACAACTGCGGGCCGACAAAAGCGCGACCTCGATACCTGCGTCCATCAGCAAACGGATACCCATTCCGTCAACCACCGAGAAGTTCTTATATTCTTCTCCGCGGTCGTTAATTCCGATAACTCCGTCCGTTAGGGTCCCGTCCACATCGCAGACGACTAAATGAACGTTTTCTGCCGACATACCGTATTTCCGGCAAAGCCTACTGGCATCTTCACTTCCGAGGCCGCAGCCAAAAAACGCGGCCCGGTGAATTCCTATAATCCACCGCAGGAATTGTAGGGGCCTCGGCAGGATTGGCAAGGAAATAGGGCCCTAGGGAGCCTTCGCCCCCTCCAGGAGATTGTCGAGAACGCCTGGGTCTGCCAGCGTGGTCGTGTCTCCAAGGTCATCTGTCTCGCCCTGGCCGATCTTCCGCAGAATGCGCCTCATGATCTTGCCGCTGCGAGTCTTCGGCAGGCCGGGAGCGAATTGGATCCTGTCAGGGGTCGCGATCGGGCCAATCTGCTCACGAACGTGACTCACCAGCTCCCCTTTGAGCTCTTCGCTCCCTTCGACGTCGCCTGTAAGGGTTACAAAAGCATAGATTCCCTGGCCCTTGATCTCATGCGGCATGCCGACGACCGCCGCCTCTGCAACCGTCGAGTGAGCCACCAGAGCGCTTTCTATCTCGGCAGTCCCCATGTTGTGGCCCGAGACGATGATGACATCATCAACCCGGCCGGTGATCCAGTAATAGCCGTCTTCATCTCTGCGACAGCCATCCCCGGTGAAATACTTGCCCGGGAACTGGGCAAAATAGGTGGCCTTGAAGCGTTCATGGTCACCATAAACCGTACGCATCATCGATGGCCATGGATGACGAATGCACAAGTTGCCGCTGGCCGCCCCTTCAAGCTCTTTTCCCTCATCATCGACCAGGACAGGTTGAACGCCGAAGAACGGCAGGGTGGCCGACCCCGGCTTCGCATCGATGGCTCCGGGCAGGGGAGTAATGAGAATGCCCCCTGTCTCCGTTTGCCACCAGGTGTCAACAATCGGGCAGCGTCCCTTGCCAACATTTTCGTGATACCAGCGCCAGGCCTCGGGGTTAATTGGCTCGCCAACCGTTCCAAGGAGACGAAGAGATGGCATCTTGTGGGAATCCGTCCAACCGGTGCCTTCCCGCATCAGAGCGCGAATGGCGGTGGGGGCGGTATAGAAAATATTTACGTCGTACTTTTCAACCACATCCCAGAAACGTCCATGATCGGGGTAATTCGGTACCCCCTCGAACATGAGAGTGGTCGCCCCATTGGCCAGCGGGCCGTAGACGATATAGCTATGCCCGGTGATCCACCCTATATCCGCAGTACACCAGTAGACGTCTCCCGGGTGATAGTCAAATACGAGCTCGTGGGTGATCGACGTATAGAGCAGATAGCCGGCCGTGGTGTGGAGAACTCCCTTGGGCTGCCCGGTACTACCGGAAGTATAAAGTATGAACAAGGGGTCCTCGGCCTCCATGACCTCCGGCTCGCAGCTGTCGGCCTGGTCGGCAACAAGGTCGTGCCACCAGAGGTCCCTTCCCTCCGTCATATCGACCTCGCCCGAAGTGCGCCGCAGAACAACGCAATTGCGAACGCATTCAAGGCCTTCAACGGCTTCATCGGCGATGGCCTTCAGCGGAATCGTCTTGGGGCCGCGGAGACCTTCATTCGCGGTAACCACGATGCTGCACGATGAATCAAGAATCCTGGTCCGCAGCGAATCCGCGCTGAAGCCGCCGAAGACAACGCTGTGAACCGCTCCAATGCGGGCGCAGGCCAGCACCGAAACAGCAAGCTCGACAACCATTGGAAGATAGATGCACACTCGGTCGCCCTTCTGAACGCCAAGGGAGCGCAAACCTGAAGCAAATCGGCAAACCTCGGCATGGAGCTCCCTGTAGCTCAGGCTCTTTGAGTCGGAGGGGTCGTTGCCCTCCCAGATAATGGCTGTGTCATCTCCCCGGCCCGCTTCAATATGTCGATCCAGACAGTTAACAGACGCATTAAGCTGGCCGCCTTCAAACCACCGAACCGAAGGTTCTTCAAAGTCCGACTCACAGACCTTGTCCCAGGGCCGGATCCAATCGAGCCGTGCGGCTTTCTCGGCCCAGAAGGCCTCGGGATCTTCGATGCTCCGCTGGTACTCCTGGCTGTATTGCTCAAAGCTGCCTATGTGGGCCCCTTCACTGAATACCGATGGCGGCGAGTATCTGGCGTCCTGTCCTTCAGACATTTTCGTCTCTCCCGAGATTGTACATTTATTCGGCGGTCACAGAATATAACCCATTTTCCTTGCCGGATGGGAGAGCCGGAGGCTGGACGCGGCGTGGAATATGCTAAACTCCGAACGAGATGACAAGCTACGCCGCCAGCCTGAGCGCCTCTACGCCTGCCGCGGCCCAACAGGGCGCGACCGCAATCCTCGATGCCGGCTTCGACGGCATCGTTCTGAGATCTCCGGTACAGCATCCGGCCTGGAACGCCCTGCGGGAATGGCTACCTAAAGACTCGGTCAAGGCGATCGAACTCTTTCTGCCCTCGCCCCGTTCGCTGCGGCCCGGAGAGCGCGCGCCCTTCTCCGCTGCGGCCGAAAACAAAACGGAGCGGTCTGAGAACCTGGCCCAGGCCCGGAAAACCCTCGAGGCTGTTGACCAGCTGGGAATCCCCCTGGTCCTCATCCCCATGACCAGCCTGAACATCACCGGACTCGGGAGGAGCTACCTGGAACCGACCGCCTCGCCAGAACAGGAGCAGCTGAGCTTTCGAGCTGCAAGCGTTGAGCTGCGCGCTCGAATGGACTCGCTCCTGGTGCTACTTTCGTTCCTCCTGGAGCAGGCGGAGCGCTATGCAACGACCATTTGTCTGACACCGGGCAATCGCCCCGGTGAGCTCCCGATGATGCCCGAAACCCTCGCCTGCCTGAAAGAATTCGAAGGCGCTCCAATGGGGCTCTGGATGGACACCCGGCGGCTGCCCGCAGAGCTCCTGGCGGTGCCCGCCATCGGCGGGTCAGCTACGGCAGCAGGTCCCGACCTGCTCAACCGCTTGCAGGGCGGCTCCCTTGCCGACGAGACTACGGAGGGGAAGGCCTGCAGCCCGGGGCAGGGCATTGTGCCCTGGGACCAGGTCGCCAGCTCTATAAGCAAGCTCCCGCTCTTAAGCCTGGAAGGCGACCTTGAAGAAGGGAGGCGGTTTTTAGCCGCGCTCGAGGAAGAAGAGGCCTCGCCCGGTGACCTGTTGGATGCCTGATGGGGCCGAGACGCCCTCCATCGTCAGGCCTGATCAGTCTCCATCGCCGCAAGAATTGCCCTGGCGCGCTCCCTGCGTGTTTCATCCTCCTCGGCATCGATGAAAAGACCGAAGAACTTCCGGCTTTTTTCGAGATGGCGTGAATGGAAGTGCGAGTAGCCAAGATTGAAATAGGCGGTCGCCTCAATCTCATCTGCAGGATGTGTCGCAATATGGTGCTCCAAAACCGTAACGGCCTTTTCCACCTGTCCGTTAGCAACCAGGCTCTCTCCCAGTCTCTGCTCGAGACCCGAGTCCAGCCTGGTTGAGCTGGCCTCCTCCAGAAGGCGCGCATAGGTTTCATAGGCAGCAACGAAATCTTCGCCCTGAAGATAAGCGGCAATGACCTCCTCCGGCGATCCGGCGTCCTGCGGATCGGTCGCGCTGAGAGCGCCCTCTTCAACCACGAGGGCATAGTCCTGATCTGTCTCGACCTCCTCGCCATCCAGGGAGCCGGAAAGGCGGGTGTCCACATCGGCCGCACGAATCCGGGTGCTTGAAAAACGTTCCGTGCCTTCATTTCCCGACTCCGAGCCCGCAGATATCGGCTTCAAGAGAGCTCCAACGCCATCCTCCTTCCGCCTTTTTCCAGCAAGAAGAAACCAGCTGAGCCCAAGGGCGGCGGCCCCAAGGGGAAGCCCAACCACCCACTCCCAATTCTGCCTTATCCAGCCGGCCAGGCCCGGAGCCTGCGCGGCTTCCGGAGCTTTTCGCTGCGGAGCCGCGCCATCTACCGCGGGCTTCGCCCCGGGCTTTTCGGGGCTGGTTGCGGGCTTGGTCGCTCTCTCCTTGAACTTATTGAGCGAGCTCCTGCCAAGGGGGTTTTTCGCTGCCGGCTTGGCCCCGTCCACCTGGGCTTCGGCATCGCCGCTCAGCGATGGCATCAGGGCGGCCGTGATCAGCACGAGAGAAACTATGTGGCAGGATCGCTTGATCAGCATCGGTAAATACTCGCCAATGAAAGATGATAAAAAACAGACCTGACGCGACGATGGCCATCCAGGCCGCGCCACCAGGGGCAGCCTTCCGATTCTACCAGATGAGACAAACTCAACCCGGATGGATTTCCCGAAGCCGACAAAAACCGCGCAGGCAAGCCCCGATGCTGACGAAAAGAAGTCTGCAATCAAGCATGTGTACAGTGGACAACCCTCAAACGAACGTTAGGATACCTCTTCGTGTCAGGCTGGGACTGCGTAGCAGGCGCTGCCTGGATTTCCGTTTTTCGGTTTTATTTGGAGAAGGCTTGCTTATGTGGTTTGACGAGAATGAGGACCTGACCCCGGAGACTAACGACGAGAACACTGCCGACGACGGCGAAGAAGCCGCTGAGGCTCCTGCCGACGACGCTGGTGGCGGCGACGATGCTGGTGGCGGCGACGATGCCGGTGGCGGCGACGATGCCGGTGGCGGCGACGATGCCG
>CAJWMA010000136.1 GCA_913042995.1 uncultured bacterium
ATGGAGGTGAAGCAATAAGGCCAGTGGTCCCGGCCATTCTTGTCATTGCCATTGCCTGAAGTAGAGACTCCCATCTTCGGGCTGCGGCCGAACTCGCCGACCACGACCACCAGGGTCTCGTCGAGCATTCCCCTGTCATCGAGATCACCGATCAGGCCCGCGACGCCAGGATCCAGCATGGGGCCGGCGAGCTTCTTCATTCGATCCGGGAGACCCTTGTGAACGTCCCAGGAATGCCGATCCGAATTGGCGACCTTGGGCCAATTGATCTGCACGAAACGCGTCCCGGCCTCAACAAGGCGGCGGGCAAGAAGACAGCTCTGCCCGAAGGTTGTCCGGCCATAACGATCGCGAATGAGATCCTTCTCTTCCTTCAGGTTGAAGGCGTTGCGCGCACGGCCTGAAACCACGAGGCTCAGGGCCTTCTGGGTATACTTATCGAGATCGTAATGCTCCACAGCCTTCTCAAGCGCGGGCATACCGCCATTGATGAGATTGAGAAGGCGCTGGCGCCTGGACATCCTCACGCTGCTGAGCTCGGGCCGCAGGGCGAGATCGCCGGCGTTGATCTTGTCCATCTTCGAGTTGTCGAGATCGCCGCCCGGGGGATAGAGATAGAAGGGGTCGTAAGCCCGGCCGAGGAAGCCCGCTGTTCCGGCCTTACCGATCACTCCGCTTTCCTGCAACGGACGCGGCATCATGACAAAGGGTAACATCGGCACGCTCGGCGGCTTCAGCTTGGTGATGTTGGAGCCGACATTGGGGAAATCCTTGGGAGAAGGCGGCTCGAGCTGGCCCGAGGGGCTCACCTTGTCCGTCGTATAGCCCGTCAGCATCTGGTACATCGCCGCGGTGTGGTTGAAGAGGCCTACGGGCGTGTAGCTCATCGATCGGATAAAGGTAAACTTGTCGGTGACCTTGGCAATATTGGGGAGTAGCTCGGTGACCTCCATCCCGGGGGTCTTGCCCTTGATCTTCTTGAAGATACTCTGCACATCGGAGGCGCAACCCTCCTTGGGATCCCACAGGTCAAGATGACTCGGCCCGCCCTGAAGATAGATCAGGATAACACTGCGCGCCTTACCCCAGCCGGGTCCGCCCGCGCTGGTGTGCGGATCCTCAGCGGAAGCCTGCTGTAATTCCAGCATCTGGGCGAGGTTCAGGCCGATGAGAGAAGACCCGCCGACTCGAAGCAACTCACGCCGTGTAAGACCGCCATCACAAGTCACTCCACCTTGATCTCCTGGTAAAACCAGCATCACTTATCCTCCTGGGGGAAGTATTCAAATTCAGTGGTGTATTCACAACGTCCGCGGGCTTCAGCGCCATCCGCAAAACGTTGGCTGAACAGCCGGAACTCCAGACGAATTACCGACTTCGATCAAATATCTAGGCCCCATTAGAATACTCTTCAAAGCCCCGCTTCATCAAGGACTGAGCAAAAACTCTCCGCGGCCCATCCCCGCACGCAAAGAAGGCCCGAAAACGACTGCGCTGGGCTCTTTTTCCACCCCCCCCCTCAACACCTCCTATGTGCCTTGCAATGCTCGACTTGCCACCTCCATAAAAATATCACCCGGATACCTTTTCTGAGCTAAACTGCCAGTGAACAAAAGACAACCAGCCTCATTGAAAGGACTCCTGCATGCCTGAACGAAAAACGGCCTCTCGACGCAGCTTCCTCAAAAAAAGTGCCGCCATCCTGGGCATGCCGACGATTGTTTCCTCGGAGGTTTTCGGCAGCTCTCGCAGACCCGCCCCCAGCGAACGGATCACTGTCGGCGTCATCGGCTCGGGCAAGCGCGGACACACCCTGATGCGAGGCCTGAGAGGCTTTGGCGAAATCCAGTTTGTCGCTATCGCCGAGGTTGAGGCCAACCGGCGCGACAGCGCCAGGAAGCTGGCCGAAGACCATCACTCAAAACAGAAGGACAAGGGCGGCTATAAAGGCGTTGAGACCTACGGAGATTTCCGGAAATTGCTCGCCCGCAAAGATCTCGACGCGGTCGTGATCGCCACACCCGACCACTGGCACGCGATCCCCGTCATCGCGGCGGCGCGCGCGAAGAAGGACATCTACTGCGAGAAACCACTCTCCCTGACCATTCGTGAAGCCAGGGTCATGGCGGACACCGTTAAAAAAGAAGGCGTCATCTTCCAGACAGGAAGCCAGCAACGGTCCGAATGCGGCGGGCGCTTTCACCGCGCCTGCGAGCTGGTGAGAAATGGACGGATCGGCGAGATCAAGAGCGTCCATGTCGGGGTTGGCGGGCCGTCACAGGATTGCAACCTTCCGGAACAGCCAACGCCAAAGGATGCCGACTGGAACATGTGGCTGGGGCCGGCCCCCTTGCGCGGCTACCACGAAGCCCTCTGCCCCAAGGGAGTCCATGGCCACTATCCCGCCTGGCGGAACTACAAGCCCTACTCTGGCGGCGGCATGACCGACTGGGGAGCCCACCATTTCGATATCGCCCAATGGGGGCTCGGAATGGATGAGAGCGGACCGGTGGAGGTCCACGCTCCGGATGGAAAAGAATTCAAGCGGCTCACCTATCGCTACGCCAACGGGGTCGTCATGTATCACGGCGGCGCCAACGGAGTTCTGTTCACCGGCACCAAGGGCAAGATCGAGGTCAACCGCGGGCTGCTGCGCAGCGACCCGGGCGGAATCCTCAATGAGAAGATCGGCGATGACGAGATTCGCCTCTACAAAACCGGGCACCATATGCGCAATTGGGTCGAATGTATCAGGAGCCGGAAAGATCCTATCTGCACCGCGGAAATCGGCTGCCGCTCGGTGACCATCTGCCACCTCGGCAATCTCGCCTTCTGGAACAAGTGCTCGCTGAAGTGGGATCCCAAGGCCTACCGCTTTGTCGGAAACGACGAGGCAAACACCTGGCTCGACCGAAAGCGCCGCGGGCCCTGGAAGCTGGAGGCCTGAACGGACTGAGGCGGATCACCTGGCGGCCTTGCGAAAGATCGTCACCTCCATCGCATCCCGTTTGCCCCAGGGGAGATCGATTTCGAACCATTCGGTCTCGCTCTCGTGACGCGAGCGAACCCGGTCAAGATAGTCCTGCATTCCCACGGCTCCGATGCCCGCGTTGTCGGCCACCAGCAGGGCGCCATCCTTGAGGCGGTCCTCGATACCCGAGTAGCAGGGCTCGTAATTGGAGTAATTGCAGTCAAGGAAGAGGAAATCAACCTCCTCCCTGATCTTGCGTACCAGCTCCCTCGCATCGCCCGTGCGGACCTCTACCCTGGAAGAGAGCCCGGCCTGCTCAAAATGTTCACGAGCCTGGCGCGCCCGGTCCGCATCCAGCTCGATGCTGATGAGCCTTCCCTTGCCGAGCTTCTCGAGTTCACGGGCAATCCAGAGCCCTGAATAGCCCAGCGCCGTACCGCACTCCACCACCACCGAGGGTTCGTGCGCGCGAACCAGCTCGGCCAACCGGGCGCCCTTCTCCGGACCGACCATGTAAACCGTCTGCTCACGGCAGATCCTGTCGAGCTCTTCAATCATCTTCGTCACCTTGTCGCGCGCTGGAGCCGGATCGCCCGGTCCGGAATCCCCGCCTCCTTCCCCGGCCCCGCCATCGCAGCCTGCAAGGGCAAGGGACAGTGCGAGGGCTGAAAGACCCGCTGAACACCACCAGGCGTTTTTCTTCATGAGTACAACTCCCGGCCTGTCATGGCCCCATAGTCGGACAGAACGCGCTCCTGTGCAAGCTCCCGAAAAAGCCCGGCCGGCTCTCAGGGCGAGATCCGGCGGCGGTCCCGGGGAAAGAGGGTCGCCTGCTTGACATTCGCCAGGCCGAGCAGCTGCATGGTGAAACGCTCAAGGCCAAGGCCGAGGCCTCCATGCGGAGGCATCCCGTGCCGAAAGGCGCTCACATAATAATCGTACTCGGCCGGGTCGAGACCGCGCTCCTTCATCTTTTCGCACAGCAACGCATGGTCATGGATGCGCTGGCTGCCAGTGGTAACCTCGAGGCCGCGCCACAGCAGGTCGAAGCTGCGCGAGGTCTCCGGATCATCATCCCGGAAGGCGGTATACATCGGGCGCTTGGAGAGCGGGAACCCGACAACATAGAGAAAGTCGGAGTCGTGTTCTTTCTCGGCCCAGGCGCAGAGCAGCCGCTCTCCCTCGGGGTCAAGGTCGCCTCTCTTGCCGCAGCGATGGCCCTCTCCCTCGAGAATCTCTCCTGCCTCCTTGAAGGTCACCTGGGGTATGTTTCCATCCACCTCCGGCGCCGTGGCGCCGAGGAGCTCGAGCTGGGCCTGGCAGCGCTCCCTGGCAGCGGCCAGCATATGTCCCACCAGCCCGATCTGCATGGAGATGATGTCCTGCTCGTCGCGGATAAAGCCCATCTCAAAATCAAGCGAGGTGTATTCGTTAACGTGACGAGAGGTCTCATGTTTCTCGGCGCGGTAGACCGGCCCGATCTCGAAGACCCGCTCGAGCCCGCTGCCCACCATGATCTGCTTGTAGAATTGCGGGGACTGGGCCAGGAAGGCCGGCTGGCCAAAATAATCGATCTCGAAAACATTGGCTCCACCCTCGGTGCCGGTGCCGACAAGCTTCGAGCTCTTGATCTCGGTAAAGTCCTGGGATCGGAGATAGGAGCCGAAGGCCTCCACCAGGACAGCCTGGACCTCGAAGACGGCACGAATCTCCGGCGCCCGCAGAGAGATCGGCCTGTTGTCGAGAATCTTGTCGAGATGCGTCTTCGCAAGAACCCTCGGCCTGTTGATCTCCAATGGCGGCTCCTCGGCGATCGAGAGTACCTTGACGGAGGAAAGATGGACCTCGACTCCCCCCGGCGCCCGCGGCTCTTCTATCACCGTGCCGGTTAACTCGACGACATGTTCCTTGCCGAGCTCCGTCAGGTCGACCCCCGAGGATGGCTGAGCTACAGCCTGGATTAATCCGCCCCGATCACGCAAGACAAGGAATTGTACATCCTTGTGATTGCGAAGGTTATGTACCCAGCCAGCGAGACGGATTTCCTCTCCCTGGTGAGCTGCGGCCTGAGACGAAAGAAGTCGGTCCATGTCGACACTGTCCTGCAAAAGTGATGCAAAACGACGATTGTATCACGCAGAGGGTCGACACCGGAAGAGGGCTCGGAGAATCCTTCAGCGCTTCAGATGGAGAAGAGGCGGGCCGGAGAAACCTTCGTAAACTCTTTCTACACTAGAGCTTGCAGTGGTTCCATGGTGAATGTACAGCCGGTATTTAAAACGAATGGATTGCCCCTTCTGTAGCCGATAATCGCCCTTGCCTGCCGCTTCTTTCCCGTAAAAATGCCGATGCCCAAACGGGTTAGCGGCAAAAAGACCGTAATCCCGGATGTGCCAATGGGTCGGATGGCGGAAGCTCTCGGGATGGTCCATGATCGTAACTCCGACCACCTTGCCATCGACCGGTCCGTAATAATCGATCCATTCCGCCGGCTTACCCCAGCACTCCGCCGCGCCCAGGCCTCCGCGGGAATTCTTAATGGTTCCGCCGCTGGTCTGTTTCATCGTGCCGGCCACACGGAGACCGAAAGAGCCCTCCTTCGTCGAGCCGAAAAGCACCTCGCCCTCCGTAGCCACCAGGCGAATGTCAAAGTCCATCAGCACCTGCCCTGATGCAAGCGGGATGATCCGCACAGCCCGGCGCTCCTCGAGAATCTTTTCTCCCTTTACGGTCTCCCAGCTGTTTGTCGAGACCAGGCGGCCGTAGACGGACCCGGACTCCTTGCTCTTGAAGCCGCGATGAACGATTCGCCCCGTCGTCTTGCTCTCGGCCCAGAAGTCCACGCCATTCACCTCCCCATGGGTAAACCACAGGGATCGATGGTGCGGATGATCCGCGCGCTCACCCTTGACCCCCCGCTTGAGAGGATAATGCCGTGTCAGATTTCCTCCGGCGGGATTTCCCAGCGGGTAAAAGTAGGGCTTGAAGAGACCCTTGCCGCCGTGAACATAGCTGCTGAAGATCTTTCCATCGATGTCGATGCGACTCGAACCAGTCCCCTGTGTGAGCACCTTCACGCGGTCCTTTCCCGCCGGCGGCTTACCCAGGAGCTCGATGACCCACTCACTCTTCTTCCCGGCCGGGAGCCTGGGCGAGACCCAGTGGACAATAACGCCGCCCTTGACCCGCTCGAGCTGGGCCGGAAGCTCCTTGCCATCGGAGACCCGCCGGATCCTGGCTCCGGGCAGGTCGGGTACGCCCTGCAGCCTGAAGCTCAAGGGTGTCCAGGCCAGCTCTCGGGCTGGCGCATCTGATACGACCACCAGCCGGGTTACGGCGTGGAGGCCGGGAGAGAAGGAGAAAGCCGCCAACAGCACGATGGGGAAGAAGCGCATTGTCATACTCCGGATGTCCTGGGAGCCCATGATGTGTTCAGCCCTCACACTCGAACCGGGTCGTCCCGGGATCGGCAAGGGCCATCAAACCAGAAGAGCCTGGCATGGTAGGGCATTGCGGCCGGCAGGACAAGATTCTCACACGGGGCGGCTGCCCGGGAAGACCCCGCGCCCAGCCAGGCAGCGCGGGCGGAATCAGCTGCCGTCCTCAGGGGAGGAAGCCCCCAGCGGCACCTCCTGCGCGGACCCCTCCGGACCCGCCCCCGCCTCGCCTTCTTCACCAAGGCCAAGGCGCTCGTAGGTGCGGCCTTCGGTCGGACAATCCCGTGAAAGCAGGGCTTCCTTATAGAGTTTCTGCCCCCAGCTAGTTGGATATTCACCGGTCAGGCAGCCCTCGCACAACTCGCACTCGGAGAGTCCGAGCGCGCCGTTCAGCTCCTCAACCGTCAGGTAACGCAGCGAGTCGGCGCCCAGGTCCCCGGCCAGCGCCGCAAGGCCATCGGCCGCCAGCTCCCCCTTGACCGGTTCGTCGAAGAACTGCGGGGCGATCAATTCGCTGACCGTCGACATGTCGATCCCATAGCTGCAGGGCGCCATGATCGGCGGACAAGCGACGCGCACGTGAACTTCGCTGGCGCCGCCGTATTGTTTGAGCATCTTCACGATAACGCGCAGTGTCGTCGAGCGAACGATGCTGTCCTCGACCAGGAAGACCTTCTTGCCGCGCACCACCTCCGGCAAGACGGTGTACTTTCTCTCGACCCTCGCCTTGCGATTCTTGCCCTCGATAAAGGTTCGCCCCACATAGCGATTTCGTATCAGGCCTTCCTTCGTGGGAATGCCGAGCCGATGCGCCATGGCATCGCAGGCCGCCTTGGCCGTATCAGGCACCGGGACCGCGATACACTCCTCCGAATCGACCTCCAGCGGCTCCACATCGGCCAGCGCCTCGCCGAGCCGGTTGCGGGCGAGATATACCGACTTGCCGTTGAGCTCCGATGCGACATTGGCAAAATACACCCACTCGAAAAAACAATGCGCCTTGCGCGGCGATGGGGCGAACTGCTTGATCTCGTACCCATCGGGCCTTACATGAATCAGGTGGCCGGGCTCCAGGTCGCGAAGATTGTCAAAGCCCTTATTGGCAAGGGCGAGGCTCTCGGAGGCGGCGCCAAACAGATTTCCGCGAAAACCGTAGACCAGGGGACGAACGCCGAGGGGATCGCGCGCAAGGATCAGGTCTCCATCCGCGTTGAGGAAGGCGAGACTGTAGGCGCCATCAACCGTATCGGCGATATGCTTGAAGACCTCGACAAAATCAGGTTTCTCATCTCCCTTGTTGGCATAGGACAGGTGGTGCATGAACAGCTCGGTGTCGGTGTCATGCGCAAGATGGTAATCGCCCTTGTCCTGCTTGAGGAGCTGGTTGCGCACCTCGGCGTAGTTGGCGATGTTGCCGTTGAAACAGAAAGCGAACCACTTCCACTTGCGGCCATGGTGACGCTCGAAAGGCTGGGCGTATTCCCGGCCCTCCTTGCCGCAGGTCGCGTAGCGGGTATGGCCGATCGCGGCGCGGCCGCTGTACTCATCGACAATGGCTCGAAACTTCCCCGGGTCGGGATGGGTCAGGTGAAACACATCTGTCACGCTGCCGACCTGCTTGTAGGTGTCGATCAACTGCGCGGCGTTTTCATCGTAGCGCGTGAGACCCGCCGCGAGCTGACCCCTGTTCTGCAGGTCGATCAGCATATCCGGAACCAGCTTGGTTACGGAGCCCTCGTACGGCTCTCCTCCGGAGTCCGGCGACTCGTCCAGCCGGTATACCGCGGCAATGCCGCATTCATCATGGACCGAATCTAGCACCTAAGACAGTCCTCGCACACTAAAGACAGTCTGCAAAATTCCTCGAACACCTAGCGCAGAACCGAACGATAACCGCCTTAACAAAGCGAGTCAAGCTTGGCGCTCCCAAGAGTTATTTCTTATTCCGGCGCTTCTGCAGCCACTCGCTGACGTGACGGCCAGGGCAGGCCGTCGGCCCAAGCCCCTCCCTTGTCCGGACCGCGTTGTGCGTATAGACCTCAGCAGAAGAGATGTCGAAGAGCTGGCGAAGCTTGTCGAGCAGAATTCCAAGCCGGGCCAGCTGGTACGGCGGAGGCTCCTGGAGATCAAAATTCCCCAGCAGGAGCAGCCCTATGTTCCCGGTGTTGAGCTGCCGGGAGCCGGCGTGAGCTCCTATCCTGTCGAGATGACGGCCCTCCCAGACCCGACCGGCCGGATCGACAATGTAGTGATAGCCAATGTCATCCCAGCCCTTGACAGACATGTGCGTCTCCTGGATTCCCTTGATCGCCAGGGAGGCTGCCAGCTCGTCGAGCGCGGAAAAAACTCCGCCTCCGGAATGATGAACGGTGATCATCCGGGGAGAGCCGAGGCTCCCGGTACCCTCAACCGCGGGCGCCGCCCCCCACTCCTTCCTCGCGCGGGCGCCCACCTGCGCCGCGATTCCTTCACGCCAGAGCGCCAAAGGGTCAGGCTCCTGCCGCAGGATAGCGGCCATAGCGGCCAGGGCCAGGCTGGCGGCGGCGACCCAACCGAGACCAAGACGAATCTTTTTCTTTCGTTCACCCTTCATGGCTGAAAATTTTACCCGCGCGAGAGACCGGAAGAAAGGCGGCCCCTGACCCTTCAAGGTCCATCCAGAGTGATTCGCCTCATATTGCTTGTGCTGACGCCCCTGAGGCGGGAAGATGTACCTTTGTGGGTCAGGCTTCAGCCAGGACAGACAACCAATGAACGTCAGAACTCGGATACTCGCAGGTATCTCTTTATGCGCGGCCTTCGCCCTGGCTCCGGCGGCGGCAGACGCGCAGAAGGTCATCATCAACGAGATCCACTACCACCCGGCCGACGGAGCCTCCTCAGGGGAATTCGTCGAGCTCTACAATTACGGCGAACGCGCGGTCGACATTGGAGGGTGGCTGCTTGGAGGAGCGGTAACCTACGTTTTTCCACCGGAAACGACCATCGCCGCGGACGGCTACCTGGTGATCGCCCGCGACGCCGACCTGCTTGCGGACCGCTATGACCTCGAGAGAGCCGCTCTCGAAGGAAACTTTTCCGGCAATCTCGACAATGCCGGAGAGCTGCTCCAGCTCTGGACACCCGGCGGCTACATGGTCTCCTTCGCCGACTACGGAGAATCGGACTCCTGGCCGGAGACGCCCGATGGCCTGGGGCCATCGCTTGAGCGTATCTCCCCGGATCGCGAAGAAACCGATCCGCGGGCCTGGGCAGCCTCGAATGTAGTCGGGGGGACGCCCGGAGAATCCAACTCGGTGAAGATCACCTCGGTCGAGGCTCCCCGGGAAAACCGGGTAGCGCTCGTC
>CAJWMA010000137.1 GCA_913042995.1 uncultured bacterium
ACATAAATATTCAATTCTCCGGCAAAGATCGCGGAATGAGAGACCGGTCCGAAGAAGCTCTTACCAGGGGCTCATCCCGCCATTGACACAGATGGTCTGACCGGTAACAAAGCCAGCCTCGTCGCTGGCGTAGTAGGTAACGGCCCCGGCGATATCATCCGGAACGCCCCAGCGATCCATCGGGATCATCTCCCTGTAGCCATCTTTCTGTTCCTGCGGATCATTCTCATGCCGCTCAACGGGAATCCAGCCCGGCGCCACGAGATTGACCGTGATGTTGAACGGAGCCAATTCCGTCGCCATGCTTCGAGTGAAGCCGATCTGGCCGCCCTTGGCTGACACATAGGCGCTGAAGTTGCCTATGCTGCGTTGAAACACCTCGCTGGTTATGTTGATGATCCTGCCCCAGCGGCTCTCTTTCATATGCGGGAGAACGGCGCGCGTAAGAAGATAGGGGCTCTTGATGAAGAAGTCGATCATCGCCTGGTAGTGATCCCAGGTGAACTCCTCGATGGGCATCTGGGGCTGATCGGGTGTCGCATTGACGACGAGAATGTCGATGGCGCCGAGCTTTTCAGCCGTCTCCGCGCACAAGGCGTTGACGGAATCTTCATCCGACACATCGCCGCGAAGCATAACACCCTCGAAGCCTTCCGCCTCGAATTCGCTGAAGGTCTGAGCTGCGCGCTCCTCGTTGTTGAAGTAATTCAGCGCGACCTTGGCTCCTGAGCGGGCCAGCCCGAAGGCAACCGCTTTGCCGAGTCCTGTCGAGCTGCCAGTTACAAGCGCCACGCGACCATCAAGGGAAAATGGCATGTCGTTATCCATAGGATTGAATCGTTGATGAAACGGGCTCAGCCTTACCCGTGAAAAGGAAGAGAGCCATGATGGGCTTCCCGGTCTGACTAGTCAAGCCAAGACGAATGCCCGGGCCGACGGCGCCGTCTCAAGGCTTGAGCTCGGTATTCCAGTAGGCCTCGCTGACGAAATGATCCCAGCTGGCCTTGCGGCGCGTGACGTGAAGAGTGAAGGCCGACTGGGAAGGCGGCTCAACCGGTTCACGCAACAGCCGCATCCCCGCCTCCCTGGTACTCCGGCCGCCCTTGCGGGCATTGCAGGAGAGACAGGCTACAACGCAATTGCTCCAGCTGCTGACCCCGCCAGCGCACCTGGGAACAACATGGTCAATCGACAGGTTCTCGGTCGAGAATTGGCGGCCGCAATACTGACAGCTGTTGCCATCCCTGCGAAAAAGATTACGGCGCGTGAAAACGACCTGCGGCCGACGAAACCGGTCGCAGCCATGCAATACGATGACCTCCGGAATTCGAATCCGGCGGCTCACTCCCTGGAGATAGGGTTCGCCGTTGGAAATGGCGAGATCGGACCAGCTCTCGAAATCATAGAGCGAATAATCCTCGGGCTCGACAACCCGGGCCAGACCCTTAAAGAGCATGGTAACGGCCCGTCTCACCGAGCAGACCTGGATGGGCAGCCAGTTTTTATTCAGAACCAGGGTTGGATCGGCAAGACAGGTATCGCGCATCATTTCTCAGGGTTTACTTTCCTTGCGGGACAAAGATGCTGAACAGCGCGGCTGAATCTCCTCTCAGTCTACGGGCAGAAAGCGGCAGTCTCAATTGAATCCATCATGCAGGAGAAGCCGACTGGAGATTTGCTGGCCCCCGAACTCCCTTTGACACATACTCTGTCCGTCCCATCGCCGAATGATTGGAGCGATGGAGCGCGGGGACTCAACGAAATCAAAGATTGACGCCCCTTCGGAGCCGTCCAGAAAAATGACCGGGAGCTCGCAGGTGCCGATCTCAATGCCCGCCACGGGCGACCAGCCTGATGAACGAAAAAAACCCGGGGGCGGCGTCTTCCTGGGCGGGCCGCTCTCGGCCATGCTGCTCTCCCTGTGCTTTCTCGAACACGATGGGATCCTGGAGAGAACCATCCCATGGTTCAGCCTGATCCCGCTCTTCATCAGCCTGGACCGTCACCGCCGCAACCTGAAGTGGCGGCTGATGCACGGCCTGTTTTTTGGACTGATCCTGTATTGCTGGCCACTGGTATCCTGGAGCGAGTCCGCCAACCTCGTGACCGTGTGGACCAGCCTGGTCATGATGGGATCCTGGATGCTGTTCTGTGCCGCTGGAGGAAGCCTGCTCCGCTATCCATCCCGGCTCACCGTTGTACCAGGGCTCGCGATACTCTGGACCGGGCTCGAATTCCTGCGCAGCGAATGTATCCCGGCGGCCGTCCCCTGGATGCAGCTCGGACAGACCTTGAAGCCTGAAAACCCTGAGGGGCAATTCGCCGCGGTCATCGGACTCGCGGGACTCGGCTTTGCAATCTGCCTGGTCAATGGAGCCTTCTTCCTGAGCCTGCGAGAGCGCCGATGGCGCGTTCAATTCTTCGCAGCGCTGGCTGGAACCGGAGCGGTGGTGGGCCTGCTGATTTCCGGAGGACTCGTTGGGTCCAGAGCCCAGCAACCGCCCCGCGAGACCCTGCGAATCGGCCTGGTTCAAACCGGCGCCGGCGGCAATAGCGAGCATCTCAAGCTGGCTCGGCAGCTCCTGAATTCTGAGCCCCAGCTGATTTTCTTCCCCGGTAACGCCTTCATGGCCGCCCCGGGCAAGCCCTCGATCCCGGCCGAGCTGGAGGTCTTTGCGCGCGAAGAAGGTGTCGAGATGCTCGTCGCTGGTATGGGCCTGGAGGTTGACGACAAGAGCAAGAAGAGCCGGGCCCTGATGTACATCGCCAGCGGCGAACCGGATGGAGAACTTGTACATTCAGAAACCCTGGAGATCCTCACAAAGGAGGATCAATCCATCCTCGCTGTCTCTGACCGCGTAAGCCACTCCGCCTGCCGGCTGAAGAGCCTTGCTGCCGGCGGAGCGCGGCTGTTCCTCGTAGCTGGCGATAGCGCTCATGATGAACTGAAATATGACCTGCTGCGCAATCGTCTCCACGGCTTTCGCGCCCTGGAAACCGGGATCTCCATCTGCA
This sequence comes from uncultured bacterium, assembly GCA_913042995.1. GTDB lineage: Bacteria > Planctomycetota > UBA8108 > UBA8108 > UBA8108 > UBA8108. The sequence continues at coordinate 3,016 of CAJWMA010000137.1, forward strand.
GGGCAACCAGCTCCGGAAGCTCCTCCATCGTAAACCATACAGGAACCCGCAAGGTGACCGCCCCGCGCAACCAGGCCTGGGCGATGGTCAGTTCCGTCCACCTACTCGACCCGCAGCCTGGCGGTACCGGCTTTGTCAAGGGCGGCTGGGTCATCGGGCCCGGCTGCTTGCTCCTGCTTGCGATCCTCGTCGTTTTTGAACTATACACGCTCAGAAAAAAATCAAACGAAGATAGAAACACAGGTCGTCAGGACAGCACGAGACCATCGTAAGCGAGAGCCATCCCGGCGGGAAGCTCCAGGGCGGCATGGGAGATGTCGTGGGTCATATGGGTGAAGAAGGTCTGTTCCGCGGCGATCTTTTCAGCCGCTGAGACCGCCTCCTCCGTAGAAAAATGGGTTGGATGACTTTGGGGCCGCAGCATGTCGAGCACCAGGGTTTTCAGTCCGTCAAGCAGCCCCCAGCTCTCATCGGGAATCTCTGAAACATCGGTACAGTAGGCCAGCGGTAGCTGTCCGGGCTGCGACTCCGCCACCTCGCCGGAGTCGTCGAGGGCCTCGACCCTGAACCCGAGCACGGGCTGGCGGCCGTGGAGCAACCGCAGCGGGGTAAAACGGAGGCCGAAGAGATCGAGGGGCTCACCCACCCGCAGCTCGTTCTCCAGCAGGCGAGCTACAAAGGACCGGTTGATGTTTTTCTCTGCCTCGAAAATATGCCGGTAGACCCTGTGAAGAAAATCGAGCGTCTCCTGCTCCGCGTAGATATCGATCGCCGAGCCCATGACCGCGTTAAATCTCCGCACCTCGTCCAGCCCGAAAGTATGATCGACATGATCATGGGTAAAGAGGATCGCATCGCATCTTTCCAGGCCAAGCTCGAGAGCCTGCTGGCGTAAATCCGGCGAGGTATCGATCAGGATGACCCGCTCGTGTCCTTCTCCATCGGTAAAACGCAGACATACGCTTGCCCGCCGGCGCCGGTCGCGCGGGTCAGCAGACGTGCAGACCTCGCACTGGCAGCCGATGACCGGCACCCCCGCGGAGGTTCCTGTACCGAGGAAGGTAAAGCTCAAGCTGGTAAGGTCTGGATTGGACGGCATACGCCTCCGCAAAAAATCCTGCGCGGTGAGAAATGAAGCTCTCCGAAAAGTCTACCCCGCAGGAGCAGGCTTCTCACAGCCCCGAATCAGGCTCTGGCGGCCTCACTTCTCCACAGGCTTGAAGGCCTCTCCAAAATCGGGCGTCTTGCCGCCGAAGGTGTGCTCCAGCACCACCTCCGCGGCGCCCCCGGGCCCTACCGACACCGGAACCTTGAAGACCACCCCGGCGACCTTGCAGACGCCGGCTTCATCACAGTAATAGGCGAGGGCCTCGACAACCAGCTCTCCCCGGGCCTCGGAGACCACGCCCTCGACAGGAATCTCGATGGTCCCTGCCGTGCCGAGCACTCCCTGCGCGGAGGCCTCATCCAGCAACACAGGAGAGGAGCCAACCGTCAATACCTGCCAGCGGCTGGGAGCCGACTTGGAATAATAATGTTTCGCGGGAAGCGCCAGCTTCAGCTTCAGCTTGCCGCTTCCGCCTGTCTTGATCTTCAGCTCCCCGCTCTTCACCTCAACGGTCCCGGGCAGATCAGCCAGGCGAGCACTCCGCGGAGCAACGGGTGAGAGCGGCCTGGGAACACCCTGTAGCTTGAGGGTGGTCACCTCGAGGGTCTTGAGATCAGCGATCCGGACCTGGTGGTTGTTGGTGTCGGCAATGTAGATCCTGTCCCCTCCGGGAGCCAGCGCGAAGCCGGAGGGCTCGGAGAACTGCGCCTCAAGCCCCTTTCCGTCACGCAGGCCGGGCTTGCCCGAACCGATCCATCGAACAACCTCCTTTTTTGCGGGGTCAAGAAGCTTGAGGCGGTGATTGTAGGTATCGGCCACAGCCACCCGGGCGCTCGCCTCGAGCCAGAGCACGCCGAGGTCATGCTGCAGGCGAGCCTTCTCGCCAATCCCATCGACATCACCGAAGGCAAAGAGATTCCTCGGTTCGGCATCCTCGCCACCGACAAGGGTGGCGGTGCCGTCGCTCTTCAGATCGATGGTCCGGACCGTGCTGCTCTCGCTGTCGGCGATGAAGAGCTTGCCGTCTCCAATGCTCAGGCCCGATGGCTGGGCCCAGGCTGCCAGGAGGCGATCCGGAGAGTTGCTGTTCTGCTCACGCCCCGTTCCGCTGAAGTTATTGAAGGTCCCCTTCTTCTTGTCGTAGGTCCAGATCTGGTGGGTTCCAGCCATGGCGATGTAGACCTGTTCGCTGTCGACCGCGACATCCCAGGGCGTGCTGAGCCGCTGCTGCGGTCCCTTGCCGCCGCCGGTGTAATCCCGGCCCTGCACCCCGTCACCGGCAAGGGTGGAGACCGTCTTCGACCTGAGATCGACGACCCGCAGGGCGTGGTTCTCGCTGTCGGCGACATACAAGAGCTCTCCATCGAGGGCCAGGCCCTGGAGCCTGTTGAACCTGGCCGCAGCGTAGCCGCCATCACGCAGCCCGATACGGCCGCTGCCGATCACCTCGATAAACCTGCCCTGGAGATCTGTCACCACGATTCGATGGTTGTTGGAATCGCTGATGAAGAGCCGCTTGCCTGGCTCATCGATCGCCAGCTTACCGGGGAAACGCAACGGTGACTTCGACGGGTTCTTTTCGCTTTCGAGCCGGATCGGCAAAGGGTCATGCCGAAAGGCATCGGCGGGGTAGAACTCCAGCGAAGCGGCGATCGCCGCCTCGATAACATCCCGGTTGCCTTCGCCCGAGACCATCAACAGAAGATTCCCGCGGGGGCCGACCATCGCGATGCTCGGCCAGCTGCGCACCCCGATACCGCGCCACATCTTCATCTCATCATCGTTCACGACCGGATGGGCGATCTCATAGCGCAAAACCGCCCGTCGAATATTCTCCGACACCTTCTCGTTGTCAAATTTAGCTGAGTGAACCCCAACGAACGCCACGGGGTAGCCGGCAAAACGATGTTCAAGCCAGGCCAGGTCAGGCAATACATGAATGCAGTTGATACAGCAATAGGTCCAGAAATCGAGAATGACGATCTTTCCGCGCAGCTCTCTCTTCAGCGAGAGGGAGGGAGAATTGAACCAATCCTTACCCTTGGGAAAATCGGGAGCCTCCAGCTTCTCAGACAGCTTGTCCATCTTCTCAATATGCTTACGGAGTTCACGGCGAAGCATGGCCGGGCGAGACTCGGCTCCGGGCAGCCCCTCCTGGGCAGACAACCGCCCGCATCTTCGCCCGATGCCCGGCGACGCGAGCAGAAAAACCGCGGAGACCGCGAGGAGAGTCTTCGCAAGTATCCATCTTGATTTTATTAAGCTGTTCAAGGCAGGCCCCTTACCGCCGACAACCGTCGGCAAAACTGGATATTGATGCCGGACAGAATACTACGAGCCCGGGCCCTTCTTCCATCCCTTGATTTTATCATTACCTTGCGGTGACAATACCGCCTCTGTTCAGCAGCCCTTGAAGGAGCTCTCACTTTGCAAGCGATCGCCGTAATCCCTGGCCAGCCTGATAGTGTTCACCTGGCGGAACTTGAAAAACCATCGATAGATACAATTCCCAACGGACGTGGAGTTCTTGTCGAGGTTCTCCAGGTTGGAGTCGACGGTACCGACAAGGAGATCAACGCCGCTGAATATGGCGGCGCTCCGCCCGGCTATGATTTCCTCGTCATTGGCCACGAGAGCTTCGGACGGGTGGTGGAGGTGGGAGACGGTGTCACCGAGCTGGAGCCGGGCGATTACGTAACCGCCACGGTGAGGAGGCCGGGAAACAGCATCTACGACCAGATCGGTCATTATGACATGACCATCGACGAGACCTACTATGAACGCGGCATCAACCTGCTGCATGGATTCCTCACCGAATTCTACGTCGATGAACCGGAATACCTGGTCAAGGTACCGAATAGCCTCGCCGATGTGGGAGTCCTCATGGAGCCCATGAGCGTTGTAGAAAAAGGTATTGTCCAGGCATACGAAATCCAGCGGCGGCTACGGCTGTGGCGCCCGAAAAAAGCCCTCGTTCTGGGCGCCGGAGCTATCGGGCAGCTGGCCACCCTGGTCCTGAAGCTCCAGGGCCTCGACGTCGTCACCATGGCCAGGACGCCGCCGCCTCACCTCAAATCACAGCTCATTGAAGAGCTCGGAGCACGCTACCTCAGCACAGAAGAGATCGACCTGTCGGAGGTGATGAATCGTCACGGCCCCTTCGACATCGTCTTCGAAGCTACCGGGGTTTCCTGGATCGCATTCAAGGCGATGGAGGTGCTCACCAAGAACGGAATTCTCGTGCTGACGAGCATCACCGGCGGTGACGCGAAGGTGGAGATACCGGGAGACAAGGTTAATCTCGACTTCGTTCTGCACAATAAGGTGATGTTTGGAACGGTCAACGCCAACCGGGAATATTTTGAACTCGGTGTGAAAGATTTCGCCCACTCCCAGAGCCAATACCCCGGCTGGCTGCAGAAGCTGCTATCCCACCCGGTGGAAGGACTTGGAGAGTACGAAAAAATGATGCATCTGCTCACCACAGAGAAGCAGGCGGTAAAGGTCTTCATGCAGCTCAAATCCCTCAACGGCAGTTGACTCATTGAATCCGATCGAGATCCTCGCACGCCATCATGACCCGGCGAGTCCAACCTTCGAGATACTTGTCGTTCACTCGACGCTGGTCGCACGAAAGGCCCTTGAAATCGCCCGGGGCTGGTCAGAACGCCACCCTGAAGAGAGCCTGGATCTCGATTTTTTGAGCGAGGCCGCCCTGCTGCACGACATCGGAATCGGTCTCTGCGAAGCTCCAGAGCTGCATTGTTCGGGCACGGAGCCCTATCTCTGCCACGGGATCCTGGGCCGCGGGCTTCTCGAAAAAGAAGGGCTTCCGCTTCACGCGCTGGTCTGCGAAAGACATACCGGGGCCGGCATCACGGCGGCCGAGGTTCGAGGTGGAGGCCTGCCGCTGCCCGAACGCGACTACCTCCCGGTGAGCCCGGAGGAAAAGATCATCTGCGTGGCCGACAAGTTCTACAGCAAGAAGCCAACCAGGCTCTGGAGAGAAAAAGAGCCCGCGGCCATCGCCCGATCGATGGATCGATGGGGACAGGAGGTGCGGACTCGCTGGGATGCCCTCGCATCAACCTTTCTCGGCAGTTGAGAGCCCGGCGGAGGAAGCCGAATGGAAACCTATGATTGCATTGTCGCCGGGGTGGGCGGAGCCGGAAGCGCGGCCCTCTACCATCTCGCCAGGAGAGGGCTGAAGGTTCTCGGAATCGATCGGTTCACTCCCGGCCACGACCGCGGGAGCTCCCACGGCGATACCAGGATCATCCGGATGGCCTATTTCGAGCATCCCGACTATGTTCCGCTGCTTGAGCGAGCGCACCAGCTCTGGGACAAGCTGGAGGATACGCGTGGAGAGCGGCTCCGCTTCGAGACCGGACTCCTGCAGGCCGGTCCCGCGGGTGGATTCATCGTCGACGGGGTTCTCCGAAGCGCCCGCGAACACAACCTGGAGGTGGAAGAGCTCGAAGCCGCGTCTGCGCAGAGACGCTTCTCCGGCTTCAGGCTGGCCGACTCCATGGCGACGGTATATGAAAAACAAGCAGGCTACCTCCTGGTTGAGAATTGCGTCAAGGCGCACGCCGCCGAGGCGGTCGCCCAGGGAGCGCGGCTGGAAACCGGTATCAGCATCACGGGCTGGAAGGAGCGGGACGGCGAGGTCGTCGTCACCACGGACGGAGGCGTCTTCAGGGCCGCGAAGCTCATCCTCACCCCGGGGGCGTGGGCTCCAGGCCTGCTGGACAAACTCAGGATTCCCCTGGAGGTGCGACAAAAACATCTCTACTGGTTTCGCTGCCCCGAGAGACGTTATCGAGACAGCGCCGGCTTTCCCTCCTTCGTATTCGAGACCCCGGAAGGTTTTTTCTACGGCTTCCCCTCCATCGACGCGGAGAGCATCAAGATCGCAATGCACTCCGGTGGAGATAAGGTCGAAGATCCCCTGAACATCGACCGCGGCCTGAACGAAGAGGATCTTGCCGCAACCCGCGATTTCCTGGCCCGCCATCTGCCGGGAGTTGAGCACGACATCTTACGCCACGAGAGCTGCTTCTACACCTGCACGCCGGACGAACACTTCATCCTGGATCGATATCCCGACAGCGAAAAGGTCGTCTTCGCCGCAGGACTCTCCGGCCACGGATTCAAGTTCACCAGCGTGCTGGGAGACATTCTCGCCTGCATGAGCTCGGGAGCTGAGCATGGCCTCTCAATCGACTTTCTCGGCGCCGGACGCTGAGAAGGCTGACGGGCTACTTTTTCCCCTTCTTCGGAGCCGGGACGCCAGATTTCTTTGACGGCGAAGAGAGATCGTTGATGTCCTTGTAGTACTGGGACACCAGCTTCCGATAGCGGGTCGGCATTCGCCCCCAGACCTCCTGCAGAGATTTCCTGACCTCGCGATCATTAATTCTTCCCCACATCTCCTTTTCATTCGGAGTGAGCTTGCGCAGGTTGACCTCCGCGGCCTCTCCCTGGCGGAGCTTTGAATTGCCCTCCGTCTCGTCCCTGGGCT
>CAJWMA010000138.1 GCA_913042995.1 uncultured bacterium
CAAGCAGGCCCGTATGGACATCACCCTGGCGGGCGTGGGTGTCGTAGCCGCCCTGGCTGAGATAGAGGATCCGGGCGGGATAGCCTCCGGAGACCATCTGGCCGGCGAGCTTCAGTCGACGGCCGAGCTCAGAGTCGGGGTATTCGACCGGGGGCGGGTTTCGGCTGACACTCAGAATTTTATCGAGGCTGTCGAGGGTCTCGTTAGCCAGGCCTCTGACGTAGCCGGGCCGGTCAGCTCGCGGCTGCTCGTTGACCGCTCGCATGATTTTTTTCAGCTTCGCGCCCTTGCCGCTCGAGAGCAGCTCGATGAAATCGAGGTTCTGAATGCTTGCCACATGACGTTCGCCATTGAACGCGAGCGGAAGAGCTTCATTCCCAATGTGAATCCCGCTCAGGGTGGAGGGCTTCTTCTCCAGGGCTTTACCGAGCCAACCTTTTTCCCTGGCGGCGATGGAGGGGTTGGCGGTGTGCCAGATGTCCATGCTGCGAAAATGGCTGCGGTCGGGGCCGGGGTAGCCGACCCCCTGGATGACGGCGAGATGGCCTTCCTTGTAGAGCGCCTGCAGTCCTTCCATCGAGGGATGCAGGCCTGTCTCGCTGGAGCCTTCGAGCTTGAGGGCTCGGGCCTTCGGGATCGCCAGGGCTGGGCGGCTGCGGTGATAGAGGTCGTCTTCAAAAGGGACGACGGTGTTGAGGCCGTCATTGCCGCCGGTGAGTTGGAGTACCACCAGGCGATGTTCGCCTTCGGTTTTCTGGAACTTTTCGGACGCATTGAGCAGGGCCCCGGGGGCGAGGGCCAGTCCCGCGCTGGATAGCTTGAGGAAGTCTCTTCGTTTGTATTTCATTTCGCTGCTGCCCGGTTTATGGCCTGCCTGTATGCCGGCGATTATAACCGGCGCGGCTTACGTTCGGCATCAAATGTACTGGTGCTCCGGAAGCTCAACGAGCGCCGTGACCATCAGCTTGAGATCATTGCCGGTTTCATCGATGATCGTTTTCCGGATCTTCGCGTCAAGCCCTTCGGGGAAGAACAGGGTAAGGAGCCCCTCGGCTCCTTCCTTTTTTATCTTGTCCCAGGGGATCCTGGGGCTGCTTTCAGTCGAGTCTGCCAGCGAGTTGGCGAACCTGTAGCGCGACAGGAGAGTGTTGGAATTCAGCCAGGCCCTGCCCTTCTGCCAACCCTTGACACTTGGCGGGCGAAGGATGTCCATTCCCATGCGGGACATTTCCTTCGGCAGTCGCTCGGCTACGGCGGTCGCGTCAAGGGTGCGCAGCGTTCCAACGGCGAAATCAGCCGGGGAGGACAGGATGGACCTCCTTGCGTGGGCTGAGTAGAACTCCCTGGAGGTGACGAGTTTTTCGACAAGGGAACCGATGTTGTGGGAACCGGCGAGGTAGAGCTCGCCAATGGCCTTACGCAGTTCCTCGGAAACAGGCGTCCCCAGGTAGTAGTTGAAGAGCTTCTCGGCGATGAATTCAGCGCAGGCGCGTTTTTCGAGACAGGCGCGGAGGATGTCATCTCCATCGAAGTTCCCAGTCAGGCCGAAGATGGTCTTGGGGCCGGTGTCGTGAGCGCGCCGGTTGAACCAGAACCTCCGGTTCTTGACGTGCCAGCCGGTGAAGGCTCGGGCGGCCTCCTTGATGTCTTCCTCGGTGTAATTGCCCACGCCCAGGCTGAACAATTCCATCAGCTCCCTTGCGAAGTTCTCGTTGGGTTCGCCCTTGCGGTTGGAGTTTCCGTCCAGCCAGGTGAGCATAGCCGGGTCCTTCGCCATTGCCTTGAGCAGGGACTGGAAAGGCCCCGGCCCTCGGCGAAGAAAGAGCTGCACCTGGTCCATCATCAACCGGGCATCCCGGACCTTGGTGTCGCTTGTGGCGAAGTGGTCATGCCAGAATAGCGCGAGCTTGTCCCTGGCCGGACTGTTGCCCCGGAGCATCCTGTGGGCCCACCAGGTCTGGGCCGCTTCGGTGCTGCCGATTCTGCGCTGGCTGTCGGCTACCGCCTTCATTTCGGGGGTCTCGTCTCGATCTGCAAGAAGAGCGGCCGGGGCTGCGCGCGGGCCGAGCTCGAGGATTTTTTGCACCAGCTTGCGGGGGGAGCCAAAGGTGAGGCGCCTGGCGAGATGGGCGGCGGCCGCAACATCCCAGGGACCATCTTTTCCGGGGCGGAACGGTTCGAGTCTCTCTCGGGCTGTGAGGGCGGCGCTCACGGTCAGTCTGAAGGTTCGACGATGGTGTTTCCGCTGATGAGCCCGAGCCGAAGCTTCAAGCGGGCGGCCTCTTTTTCCCGGAAGCTCTCTATCTCGAGATCCCGGGTGAAGGAGAGCAGCTCCCCGATGACAGCGAGCTCTTTTTTCGCTTCATCAAGGCTGACGCCTTTGTTGACGACCTGTTGGGCGGCGAGGAAGTCGAGATTGGCTCCCAGGATGGAGGCCAGGGCTCTGCCATCGATGTAGATTCGATCCCTTGCATAAGATGGAACAACCGTTTTTCCGCCGGTCCCGGTTTTTTCCGATTCTTCAACCAGGGCCTTAACCAGGTCGAAGGTTGATCCGAGGATGACCCTGTTGCCGGTGACCGCCAGGCTGGGAGTGAAGTTGTATTCGATTCCCGGGTTCTCGGGGTTTTCAGGGAGGCCGAGGTCTACCCTGTAGCAGTCCACCTTGCCGACCTTCTCCGGCCGAACGAGCATGCTTGGGGCATTGGCGTCCTGCTGCATCCGGGTGATGTTGAGAATGCTGACCAGGCTGTTGAAGGCGACGATAAACGGGCGGCCGAATTTCTTGGCATCTTTCAATTCAATGATCAAGGCGCCGCCTGGAATCGAAGGGCTGGGGGAGGGTCTGCCTTCATTTTTCGGAGGATTCCTGAAGACCAGGGAGATGGTCTTGCCTAGCTGGGGAAGAACCTCGTCCTGGAAGTTCAGGCCTCCAAAAAACATGGACAGGGCGGCTGAGAATTGCGCCAGGCTTCCGGTGGCCTGGGGCTCGAGAAACGCGGCGCTGTTTTCCCACCATTCGGAGATGTCTCTCGAGAGACGGATGGAACCAAGCAGGCCGCGCTTCTGGATGTTCTGGTGGAAATCACTCCGGGGGGTTTTCGGGAAAAAGGGCGCGTACTTCTCGTCAAATCCCCGGTCGTCGGCGTGGAGCGTGATGCCCAGGTCGATTCCTGACCAGCTGCTGTCAAGGGTGGCGCTCAATAATTTGCAATTGCGCAGGGCTCCTGAGAATCCGCTGAGCAGGAGACTCTGGACCGGGTTGTCGAGCTTACGGCCAAATTCCCCGGCAAGCAGAGGGATGAAGGTGGGTCGAACCGATGCCCTGATGAGGAAGTCGTCCTTGTTGGAGAGCTGTGAGAAGAATGGAGAATTCCCGACGGACTTTTCTGTTCTGTCGTAGGCGAGGTCAATGGTTTCTTCGAGAAGCTTTTTAGAGTTGGTCGCGGCAAGAATTCCCCCGAGCTCAGAAAACCAGAGATCTCCTATCTGTTCGAAGGAGTGTTCCTCGTGGTCAAACTTGCGGGTTTCAAATGGGAGCCCGGTGGAGGCTTTGAATGCCAGGGCGAAAGCTTTCCTGACTTCTGCGAAGGCTTCCGGGCTTCCGGTTCGAGTCAGCAGCAAGGTCTCCTGTCCGCCGGCAAAGGAGAGCCTCGACCCGAGCAGGAACTCTTTTCCGAGGAGGTCGTCAAAGAGATCCAGCGGATCTCGACCGGCAGACTCTTCAATCTTTCCGAGGTTCTCGATCAGCTCGGAGTAATCTTTGCCTTGCAGGTAGGCCCTGCCGAGGCTCGAGTCGAGCAGGCGCTTCAATTTTGGGGAAGCGAGAAAGCTTCTAAGACGTGGCCCCAGGTTTTTCGCTTCGGCGTAACCAATGACGCTGGCAGGCGCCCAGTCCGCAAGTTTCTCGCATTTCTGGAGGTCCTCGCTTTTGAGGGGGCCTCGGAGAAGAAGAAGGGAAATGACGAAGAGGAAGAACGAACGCAGTGCTGGGCAAGGTTGCATGGCAATTTCCAGTTGTTGACGTTTGTGTCAGGCGGGGTGACCAAATTTATCTGAACCGAATGAGGTTGGACCATTTGTAAGTTGTAACGATTTGTCGCAGCCTGTGCCGTCGCAGCAGCCTGTCGATAGCTCATTCAACGTCGGAGGAAGCAAAAAAAAACAGTTGGGTTCGCTCGTGAATCGAAGAAATGGCCATATTTCGTAACCTCTTTAGCTGTCCGATAATAAAACTCCCCATAAAGAGCTTGAGGCTGGGATTTACGACCCTATAATTCGGCCTTCTGCTTCTTTGAACGCTGCAGAGACATTGTAGTGAAATAAGACCTGATTTAGCGGGTTGGTGTGAACCATCAGGGCTAATTGGTCGATATCAAAGAAAGCTCGGGGCGTACGTGGCCTGGGGGGCCTTTATGAATCTCACAACTGGTGAGGTAAGTGATTCTGGTTAATTCATTTAAGTAGTGTTTGCAGATAGTTATGAGCGTTTCACTGGCAGGTAAAAAAGTTATGGCCGAACGAATCCGGAATATCGGCATCGTGGCCCACATCGACAGCGGAAAGACGACCATCACCGAGCGCATGCTCAAGGTATGCGGCAAGATTCACAAGCTCGGCGAGGTTCATGATGGTGAGGCCACCATGGACTTCATGAAGGAAGAGAAGGAGCGCGGCATCACGATCGGTTCAGCCGCGACCTACTTTGAGTGGGATCGTCATGAATTCAACCTGATCGATACGCCAGGACACGTTGATTTTACCGCTGAGGTTGAGCGCTCCTGCCGGGTCCTCGATGGGGCTATCCTGGCGATCGACTCGGTGGCCGGCGCGCAGGCCCAGAGCGAGACCGTTAACCGCCAGTTGAACAAATACGGCGTCCCTCGCCTGGCCTTCATCAACAAGATGGACCGTGTCGGGGCTGATTTTGAAAAGGCTGTCGAGTCCCTGAAGAAAAATCTCGGTCTTGCTGTTGCTCCGATCCAGGTTCCAGTTGGCGAGGGGCAGGATTTCAGGGGGCTTGTGGACCTCGTAGCCATGGAGCAGGTCAGCTTCCCTGAGGATTCCGATGATCCCGCAGAATTTGAGCGCGGGCCCGTCGAGCCGGAGGTGCTGGAGCTCGCCGAGACCATGCGGATGAACCTGCTCGATGTGTTGAGCCTCCATTGCGATGAGCTTACAGAAGTTCTACTCGAGGGCGAAGAGCCTGATGCTGAGCTCGTGCGCAAGGCGCTCAGGGAGATGACGATTGAAGGCGCAATCGTTCCCGTATTACTTGGCTCGGCTCTTCATAACAGGGGGGTTCCCGCCCTGCTGGACGCTTCTGTAGACTATCTTCCTAATCCGCTCGACAAGGGCGCCGTTGAAGGCTTTGCGCCTTCCGGGGAAGAGAGCATTGCGTTTGCTCCCCAGGCCGAGGAGCCGCTGGGAGCTCTCGTTTTCAAGACAGTGCACTATTCGACCGGTGACCTGACCTTTATCCGGGTCTTCTCAGGAACCCTGCACGCCGGTAAAGCCGCCTTCAATTCCCGCCTGCGGAAGCATGAACGGGTTGGCCAGATCTACCGGATTCACGCGGGGTCGAGAGAATCCATCGAGTGCGCGGTGGCGGGGCAGATTGTTGCCTGTGTTGGCCTCAAGAAGAGCGCCACCGGGGACACTCTCTGCGCCAAGGATAACCAGATCACCTACGGGTCGACAACCTTCGCCAATCCTGTCATATCGATGGCTGTCGAGCCCTCAACCAATGCTGACAGGGATCGCCTGGGTGAGGTCCTGGGAATCATTTCCCGTGAGGATCCAACCTTCCGAGTGAATACCGATGAGGAGACCGGTCAGACCATCATGTCGGGCATGGGAGAGCTTCACCTCGAGGTTGTCGTCCACCGTCTTCGAGATGATTTCCGTCTCCAGGTCATCACCGGGAAGCCGCGAGTGTCCTACAGGCAGACCCTCAACCGCGGAGTGACCATCAATTCTCGCCATGTCAAGCAGACTGGCGGGTCAGGTCAGTTCGCCGTTGCTGAGATCGAGTTCGAGCCCATCGAGGGCGAAGAGTTCGAGTTCGAAGACAAGATCAAGGGCGGCGCGATTACCGCTGAATTCCTCAAGTCCGTCAGGAAAGGGATCGAAGACTATTGCATCTCCGGGGGCAAGAGAGCCGCCAAGATTCAGGGTCTCAGAGCCACTGTCGTCGACGGCAAGATGCACGATGTCGATTCAAGCCAGCTCGCTTTCTATGCCTGCGGTGTCAAGGCCGTGAGGGCGGCGGAGGAGCAGTGCGGCCTGACTCTGCTCGAACCTGTGATGCGAGTTGTCGTCACCACCCCCGATGATTATCTCGGGGCTGTCATTGGGGATCTGAATTCGCGCGCCGGCGTGATTATCCAGATTGGCGATGAGGGCCAGGATAAGCAGGTTACCGCGCGGGTGCCTCTGCGGAATCTTCCCGCTTATGCCACCGGGCTTCGCAGCATCACCAGCGGCCGGGGCGACTACAGCATGGAGCCTGACGGCTACCAGGTTGTTCCTGAAGATGTCGCGAATGAGATCGGCGGCGAAGAGAGCTGATCCGGACGAGCCGGGTTATCCGCAAACGCGCGTGGGCGTCTCGCATCCTATGCCGTCTTCAGTGTCATCGATGCCGCAATCCTCTGCTGGATAGCCAGGGCTGGATGGCGTTGGCGGCGCCGGCGGCGCGCCGCCGGTAAACAGCCAGCTGAAAATGATGATGGCATCCGTGATCTCGATGTTGCCGGTGTCGTTGGCGTCGGCTGAATCCATGCAGGCTGGCGGTGCCCCTCCCGAGAACAGGAAGATCAACGGAATGACGCCATCTGTGAGGTTGATGCTCCCATCGGAGTTGGAGTCGCCTCTTACCAGCCGGGTTCCGGCGGGTTCCAGGCATTCTTCGAGGCCCGTGCATTGCGGATCGAGGCAGTCAGCCAGGCCGTTTCCATCGTCATCTATGCCGTTGTCGCAGATCTCCGGCGGCGGCGGAGGAGGATTGTCCGTACCGGTTGAGATATCGCAGAGGGTCGCCTCGAATTCATCTCCTTCGCCGAGGCTCTGAACGGTGGAGGCGATGCCGACATAGGCCTCGTCCTGCAGGTCAAAGGCCGCGCGGTATAGTTCTGTCCAGTTTTCCCGGTCAACAGACCAGGACCCGATGATCTCGCCGGCCTCGTATTCCAGGCGAACCCAGGCATCGCCAACCTCGAAGTTCTCCGAACTGTTTGTCGTTCGCACGATTCCCGCCTTCTCTTCCCGGCGAAGGAATGAGTAGCGCAGGCCCCTGAAGCCCGTGTCGGCAAAGACGATTGCGGCGAAACGGGAGTCGGGATCCAGGTCTTCGCGGATCATGAGGCCGATCCGCCCGCGTCCGGCCCAGGCGGCCTCCCCGATGCGGGCAATGAATGGGCCGGAGGCGGGGAGCTGCTGGTAGGCGAAGCTGAACTGGTCGCTTCTGCTGCGGATGCCAGCGCCGCCCGCGAGTACTCGCAGGCAGGCATCTCCCTCGACCCTGGCTCCTCCCTCGATAGCCGGGAGCGGTTCGCCGATATCCAGGAGGGTCCAGGGGGCTATGCCATCAGAGCGAAAGGCGGCTTGCACGGTGTCTGCCGCTTGCCCCTGGTCACCGCTTTCATCTGTAACATCGAGACGTATGGTGTAGGTTCCTCGACTCTGGTAGGTGTGCTCAGTGGTGACGCCTTCTCCGGTGGTTCCATCTCCGAAGTCCCAGGAGTAGGCGGTGATGGCGCCGTTGGGAGAGGTCGATGCGGAAGCATCGACGGTTACGGTCAGAGGCTCCTGTCCTTCTTCCGGATCTACCGTGAAGGCGGCCCTGGGGCCGGCCTCGACGATATCGAAATAATCGAAATCGGCGGTGAAGCTGGCTCCGCCGCCCCAGGTTTTCATGACAAGGCCGATGGACTCGATCGGGGTGGGAGTGGTTATGGTCTGGGCGTAGGTCCAGGACAGATCGGCTGAGCCGCGGTAGAAGAAGTGGTAGCTGTCGCACCTCTTCTCGATACGAAGCCTGACCGCCTCTCCCTGCAGGAGTCCGTCAGCCCAGCCGTGGCCGATGTTGTTGATTCCGCTGCGTTCGAGGAAGAGGTTGGTCGGCTGGCCGTTGATGGTTCTCTGCTGTCCAATATTCCAGTGAATGATGTCGGTTCCGCCGTAATACAGAACCAGGCCCGCAAGAAAGGGAGAGTTGGATGACGGGGCGGGGTCGGGGACAATCCTGACCCGGGTCTCAATGAGGAAGTCGAGATCGGGCTCGATGGCGCGCCTGAGCTGGGGGGCTCGATCGACGCCGGTCCAGGTGTCGAAATTCTGGCCGAAGTCGCCTGTGACCGGAACCTCCATGCGCCACCAGCTGTTTCCGTCATCCTCCTCGACGATCGAGTAGGCGATGCCGGGTTGTGGTTCGTGAAATTCCCAGTCGCCGTTAAATGCGGGGTCGTCATCAAAGTCATCGTCACGGATGGAGGATTCGGCCTCCACGTTGATCTCTATATTTGTTGCGCTGGCGCCGCCGCCGGCGGACGCTTCAAGCTCTATGTTCTCAATGTCGAAATTTTCAGGGGTCCAGCCGGAAAGGATGTTCTGCCCGGGATCGTAGGTCAGCCCCTCTGGGCCATCCAGCAGGGTCAATGTTGGCCGAGGCTGCCCGGCAGGTTCTACCCGGCGGATGTACGGCATTCCGATCCAGGCTGTGTCCGGGTTTTCGATTTCACAGGGGAAATGAATTTCCGGTGGTGATTCCGGAACCTCTTCTATTGAGAAATAATCGAAATCAAAGGTTTCCTCTGTGTTCAGGTTTGCCCAGGTTTTGAATATCAGCCCGACAAAGAGGGGAGGCTCCTGGGCTGTGGCCGCGCAGACCCGCTGCCAGGGATCGTCGTCGCTTGCTCTCCAGGCGAAGGTGTAGTCCGGACCGGACTTTGTAACCATCAGGGACAGTTCCTGGAGACCCGGGTTGAAGGAGCACAGGCCGTTGCTCCCACTCCGTTCAAGGACAAGGCCGGCTCCTCGGTAGGGACCCCAATAGAACACGTCGCGGTCTCCAAAATAGATCATCAGCCCGGCCTGGTAGGGCTCGTTCGGGGGAGGCCAGGATGGGTTCTCGGGATCCCCGGAGCCCTGGAAATGCAGGCGCGTTGATATGATGAAATCTTCAGGGAAGTCCGATCTTCGCAGCTGGGGGGAGTTGTCAACGTGTACCCAGTGGTCAAGGTTGACGCCGGTGGGCAGTGTCATTCTCCAGAATCCATCTGCTGTCGATGGCAGAGGGCCGGGAACCGGTTCGTAGTACTCCCAGTCAGGGTTTGCCAGGGGGTCTTCATCGAAGTCGTCAACCTGGGCCTGGAGCGCCGCTGGAATTGTGAAAAAAAGGAGCCAGCAGGATATGGCGGCCCATTCGTGTGTTTTCATGGAGGTTTCTCCTCGATAGCTGGATACCCGAGGCTGCCTGCGACCCGGGGCAGGCTTGCTGGTTCCTG
>CAJWMA010000139.1 GCA_913042995.1 uncultured bacterium
GCCCTTCACCGGAACGATCGACGAGGTGGCGATCTGGGAGCGGGCGCTCAGCGATGATGAGCTGGCCTCCCATTTTCGCCTGGCCGCCGCCGGTGAAAATTATTTCGCCGAACCCGGTGTCAAGGTTCCGGGGGAGGTGTCTGTTCGATTCAACGAGACAGAGCTTCCGCTCGCGGGTGGCGGGAGGCTGGAGCTTTTCAACTCGGGAGCGAGGGTCAGCCTGGAGGGGTATGTCCTTTCCAGTCACGGAGCCGAACCCGGAGAGTTTATCTTTCCCGCGGCTGAGCTCGGGCCTGGAGAATACCTGGTCCTCGATGAGGCCGGGATGGGTTTTTCCTTTCATGCATCCAACCGATTGTTTCTCTACACGCCCTGTCGTTGCGTCGTGGCGGACGCTGTCAGGCTGAAGGAGGGGCTGCGCGGTCGTTTTCCCACACGAGAGGCCGACTGGGGAACTCCTTCCGGAGAAACCTTCGGATTGGTCAACCAGTTCAGCCTGAGCGACCAGGTCGTCATCAATGAGATCTATTACAACCCCGTCGAAGAGCCGGTAGCCGACCTCGAGCCCGTGGTCGGCGAGGTGATCGTGCCGATAGACCATGCCTGGAGCTATAACGCATCCGGGGCCGACCTCGGGACACAATGGCGAAATCCCGGCTTCGACGATGGGGCCTGGGAGACCGGCGGGGCGTTACTCTACCGCGAGAACAGTCCCCTGCCCGCGCCAAAGACCACAGAGATCCCCCTCGGGGCCACCACCTATTATTTCAGGTCCGTCTTCGAGTTGGAGGAGGACCCCCTCGCCGTCGAGCTCTATTTTCGTACGGTGATCGATGATGGAGCGGTGATTTACCTGAATGGTGAAGAGGTTTTGCGGTTGAGAATGCCCGCCGGGGAGATTGATTCAGGGACCTTCGCCAGCGCATCGGTCTCCAACGCCGATTACGAGGGGCCTTTTCTCATAGCGGGCAACGCTCTTCGTCGAGGGGCGAACCTGATTGCGGTTGAGGTGCACCAGCGAACATCAGGATCAAGTGATGTGGTTTTCGGCCTGGAGGCCAGCGTTCTGGAGCTTGCGCCCGCCGGGGAGAAGGTGGTGTCGGGAAGGTCGCGGGAGAAGTGGATCGAGCTGTTCAACCGGGGGTCAGAGGCGATTGAGCTTGGCGGCTGGAGGCTGTCTTCAGGCATTCGCTACGAATTTTCCGCGGGGGAAACCATCGGCCCCGGGGGATACCTGGTGGTCGCAGCGGATCGTGAACACCTGGAGTCCATCCACCCGGGGGCAAGGATCGTCGGCAACTTTGAGGGCAACCTCTCCGGTCGCAGTGATCGGATTGTTCTCAGGGATGCCCTGGGTAATCCGGCCGATGAGGTGAGGTATTTCGATGATGGGCCGTGGCCGATTTACGCAGATGGTGGAGGCTCGTCTATTGAGCTGATCGACCCTGATTCTGACAACAACAACTCCAGCTCCTGGTCGGACAGTGATGAGGGCTCAAGAGCCCAGTGGCAAAGCTACAGCTATCAAGAGACGGCGAGGCCGAATGTCGGACCGTCACGCTGGCGGGAGCTGTGCCTCGGCCTCCTGGGTGCCGGTGAGGTTCTTATTGATGACCTGAGCGTGGTCGAGGATCCCGGAGGAGGAGCCCGGCAGCTGATTGCCAACGGCAACTTCGAGTCTGGTGAGTCAGGCTGGCGTTTGCTCGGAAATCACGGGCACAGTGAAGTTATCGAGGATCCTGACGAACCGGGCAACCGGGTGCTCCGCCTGGCGGCCGCCGGCGCGACCGAGCACATGCACAACCATGTGGAGGCAACGCTGGCCGGGGGAGCGAGCGTGACCAATGGCCGGCTCTACGAGATCAGCTTCCGGGCGAAATGGATCGCTGGTTCAAACCAGGTGCACACCAGGCTTTACTTCAATCGCTGTCCGAAGACTACCCTGGTTGACCGTCCGGGAAATCCCGGAACACCGGGAATGCGAAACAGCCGCTTTGTTTTGAACGCGGGGCCGACCTTCAGCGGCCTTCAACATTTTCCGGTGGTTCCCTCTCCGGGGGAGCCAGTGACGGTGTCGGCTGTGGTCCAGGACCCGGATGACGTTGGAGAGGTCAAGTTGCGTTATTCCGTAGAGGGGGGCGCCTGGCGTGAGATGGATATGGACACCGTATCCGGCGGCCTGTACCAGGGAACAATCCCGGGACAGTCCGGGTCGCGGACGGTCCAGTTCTACATCCATGCGGAAGACGGATTGCAGGCAGGCTCTCTCTGTCCGGCGGGAGGCGCTGATTCAAGGGCGCTCTATCGAACCCGCGATGGCCAGGCGAGACTGGGGGAATTGCACAACATCAGGATTGTTATGACACGGGACGATATCTCCAGGCTGTACCAGACGACCAACGTCATGTCGAACGGTCTGACTGGCGCCACTGTTGTCTACGATGAAAGCGAGGCCTTTTACGATGCCGGTGTGCGCCTCAGGGGCAGCGAGCGGGGCCGGCCGACCTCGAACAGAGTCAGCTTCAATATACGTTTTCCCGCGGACCACCTTTTCCGCGGAGTTCATCGCAGTGTCGGCATTGATCGCTCCGGCGGCTGGTCCGGGCTGGTGCCGACCCAGTCCCAGGATGAGATCCTGGTCAAGCACTTCGCCCAGTACGCGGGCGGGATCCCCAGCATGTACGATGATCTTTGCAGGGTCATCGCTCCGAATCCGCAGCACACCAGCAACGCTCTCCTGATGATGGCCAAGTATGGCAATGTCTATCTCGATTCCACCTATGAAAACGGGAGTGACGGAACCAACTTCAAGCTGGAGCTGATCTACCATCCGACAACTGCCAATGCCCAGGGCTACAAGAATCCGCAGCCCGATGGGGTTATCGGGACCGATTTCCGTAACCTTGGGGACGGCAAGGAACCCTACCGCTGGAACTTTCTGATCAAGAGCAACCGAGATCGAGATGATTACACCAAGCTGATCGCGCTCTGCAAGGCCTTCAGCTCTTCATCCGCTCAGCTCGAGGAGGCCACCAACTCCATCATGGATGTGGACCAGTGGATGCGGACCATGGCGGTCTACTCCCTGGGCGGCGTCAACGATGCATATACCTACGGCAACAATCACAACTTCATGGTTCACGCCCCCTCCGGCGATGGAAAGGTGATCGCCATGCCCTGGGATACCGATTTCTCGTTTACCCGATCGGCCACCTCAGGTCTCTGGGGCGACCAGGGCCTGCGGAGGATTATCGAGCTGCCGGCCAACACCAGGCGGTATTACGGCCATCTCGATGACATCATCGATAAATCTTACAATCGTGAATACATGCGCCACTGGACGGAACACTACGGAAGCATGACGGGAAGAAATTTCTCAGGGATACTGAATTACATCCAACAGAGAGGGAGCTATGTTCGAAGTCGTCTTCCCTCACCCGTCAACTTCAGGATTACGACCAATGGCGGGCGAGACCTGAGTGTTAACGCGCTTTCAGTGACGCTTGAAGGCGATGGTGGGATTGACGTACAGGACATCGTGGTGGATGGCCAGGAGGCTCCGCTGTCAGCGAGATGGAGCAGCCTCTCCAGGTGGGAGCTCACGGTGCCAGTTACTCCCGGAGAGAACGAGCTCACCCTGCTTGGCCTGGCGACGGACAACGAGGTCTCGGCGACGGACTCGATAACCATCACCTCAACCGCATCCTACCCGGTTCCTGAGCTGCTGTCGGTCAGCCCCTCCGAGGCTTCTCCTGGGGATCTGGTGCTTGTTGCAGGCAGGGGTTTTTATCCCGGGCTGGAGATTTTCTTCGGGGGAGTCCCTTCGCCCGAAGTCATTGTAGAGCAAGGGGGCGCTGTCGGGCGGGCCCGGGTCGAGGTGCCAGTCGGTATCGAAGGAGAACTTTTGATCACGGCCCGCAATGAAGGGACGGCCTTGTCGGCCGGGATCTCCTTCGTTGTCATCGGCTCCGGCCAGAGGTTTTTGCGGGGGGACTTCAACATGGATGGCCAGGTGGATATCAGCGACGCGGTTTCTCTGCTGCAGCATCTCTATCTCGGGAATCCAGGGACCTGTCTTGACGCGGGCGATGTGAACAATAACGAGGTTCTTGATATCACAGACGCCATCCGGATCCTGGCCTTCCTTTTTCAGCAGGGGCAGGCTCCAGAGAGTCCCTTCCCCAAGGCGGGAGTTGACCCGGATGAAGGCGCGGCCCTCGGTTGTGAAGCTGGAGCTTAGGCCGATTTGCCTCGGGAGAGTGGAGTACTTGCGGTCGTGTTCGGTATCCTGTTACCGTAGCGTGCTGAAAAACCGCAACGAACCTGCGAGGAAAAAATAATGAATCGTCCAACCCTCCTGGCCGTCCTGGCCTTCTCTGTCCTGGCTTCGCGCGGCCCCGCGGCCGCGGACGTCCGTCTTCCAAGCGTGATGGACAGCCACATGGTGCTGCAGCGGGATATGCCGCTGAAGATCTGGGGTTTCGCGGACAAGGGAGAGCCCGTGATGGTGGAGCTCGCGGGGGCCAGGGCGACAACGACCGCCGACGATAAGGGGGAGTGGATCGTGACCTTGCCGGCGATGAAGGCAGGAGGGCCCTACAAGCTGACGATCGCGGGAAACAACAAGATCACGCTGGACGACATTCTTGTCGGGGAGGTCTGGATCGGCTCCGGACAGTCCAATATGCAATGGGGAGTCAACGCTTCGAATAACGCCGGAGCCGAGATCGCGGCGGCGAACTACCCGAATATCAGACTCTTTCTTGTGCCCAACGTCCTGAGTGGTATTCCGAACAGTGACGTCAAGGCTGACTGGAAGGCTTGCGCTCCATCCACCATACCGTCCTTTTCGGCTGTTCTTTATTATTTCGGTCGACACCTGCACAAAGAGCTCGATATCCCCATCGGGCTGATCGCCTCCGCCTGGGGCGGCTCCCTGATCGAGCCCTGGACCCCGCCGCCCGGATTCGCCGGCGTCAAGAAGGTCATGGGCATCTCGGATAATGTCCGTACCACCCAGGTGGCTTACCTTGATGCTCTCGGTAAGACCCTGGTCTCGCCCACGCCCCAGACAAAGGCCTGGCTGGAGAAGGCTCTCTCCGCCGCGAAAAATGATGAGCTTCTTCCCCCAGCTCCCGCGATCGCGTTGCCGGGGCACGCGCTGGCGGGCTGGGCGTCTCCCACCAGCATGTACAACGCGATGATCAATCCCCTGGTCCCTTTCGCGTTCAGGGGAGCCATCTGGTACCAGGGTGAGTCCAACCTCAACGATGGGATGCTCTACGCCCACAAGAAGCGCGCCCTGGTTGAGGGCTGGCGCAAGGTCTGGGGTCACGACCTGTCCTTCTACTGGACCCACCTGGCGCCCTACAATTACGGCGGTGATCCGGGACGCCTGCCAAGGATCTGGGAGGCGCAGCAGGCGGCAACCACGATCCCCGGGACAGGGACAACGGTCATAACAGACATTGGAAACCTGCGGGACATCCATCCGCGTAACAAGCAGGAGGTCGGACGCCGCCTGGCGCTGGTCGCCCTCGCGAAGGACTACGGCCGGGACATTGTCCACAGCGGCCCGGTCTACAAGGGTATGAAGATCGAGGGCAGCAAGGTCAGGGTGTCCTTCAGCCATACGGGGAGCGGGCTGCAGTCCCGCGATGGCAAACCTCTCAGCCGTTTCGAGATCGCTGGAGACGCGGGTTTCGTTCCCGCGACCGCGGTCATCGATGGCGGCACCGTTGTTGTGGCCAGCGACAGGGTGGCGAGCCCTTCCGCCGTTCGTTTTGGCTGGCACCAGCTGGCCGAGCCGAACCTCCAGAACAAGGAGGGGCTGCAGGCCTGTCCGTTCCGGACCAACAGCACGGCGCCGAGCGTCTCGGGCAAGAAAATGTTCGTCTCCTCCTCGCCTGTGCAACTGGACTGTATCGAGGAAGGCGGCGTGATTCGCTATACGGTCGATGGGTCTACTCCGACAGAGAAATCGACCGCGTACAAGGAGGGCTTCGAGATCAGGGACACGACCACCGTCAAGGCCCGGTTCTTCCGCGCCGATGGGGCCGCCAGCATCGTGACCGCCGCTACCTTTACAAAGGTCGAGCCCCGAATCGTAGATGGCAAGAAGCTCATCCCCGGGCTTGCCTATGAGTACTACGAGGGCAACTGGGGGGCTCTTCCTGATTTCGACACGCTGAAGCCTGCGGCAAAGGGGATTTGCGAGGAGTTCTCACTCGCGGTCAGGAAGCGCAATGATGGTTTCGCCCTGCGATTCACAGGTTATGTAGAGATCAAGAGCAGGGGACGCTACACCTTCCAGACCGAAAGCGATGATGGCAGCCGGCTCTATGTCGATGGGAAGGAGATCCTCAACAACGACGGCGTCCATCCTTCAACCAAGAAGGCGGGATCGCTGACTCTCGACCCCGGCATGCACAAGGTTGTCGTTACTTATTTCGAGGGTTCAGGCCAGGAGTACCTGAAGGTTCTCTACGGCTCAGGCGGCCGGGGAAAACAACTCTCCACCTGGTGCGAGGATTGAGAGCGGGGGGCAGGGTGTGAGCTTTACTGGTCCTGCTCGTACCCATCCGGAGGCCCGGGCGGTTCATCATCCTCAGGCGCGATGACATCGAACACCTTTTCCAGGACCCCTGGTGGTGGGAAGGCAAGGACCAGGGACCCGATCGCTGCAAGAGGGCTGATCATGTTCAGCAGGAAAAGGGGATATTCCCGGGCAAGGCCGCTTTTGATTGCCCCGGAGGTAGCGACCAGGCCCAACATGGCGGGTAAGACGCCGCCAAGAAAGAAGAAATACCAGGAGCCATTCATGACAAGGATGAAGCTGGAGAGCCCGGCTTTCTTAAGCGGCTTGCTGACCATGTGCTTGCAGGCCAAATAGGTAACCCACCAGCAGAAAGCGGTAAAGCAGGCATTAGCTACGCTTTCTTGCACCGCGGACTCGAAAGCAGCTTCCCCCGCCTTGCGGTTGTTGTTCGCGTAAAAGTACGGGTAAAGCACAGCATGGTAGGTGTAGAAGCAATACCCGAAAAGGAGAATGCAGACGGGGATGATGCTTTCTGCGTAGCTCGGCTTCGGGTGGCTTCCCATGATGTGGTGGACCTTTATTTGATGATGGCGTCGTAGATGACGCCCTTGAGCGCGAATTCGAGCAGGAAGTCGTAGGGCATGGTCTGCTCCATGGTGACCACGACGAGCTTGTCCCTTGGCGAGGTCCAGTAGTGGGTGCTCGCCGCGCCGCCCCAGCCGTATTCACCGATGCGTCCGGCCGGGTCCCACGATGTGTTTGCCGTGCGAATTGAAAAGCCGAGCCCGAATCCGACGCCCGGGCGTTGATCTTTACCGAAAGCGACCGGCATCGCCTTGGGCGGTACCTGGTTGCGGACCATCATGGCGACGGTTTTCTTTTTCAAGAGCCGCGCATCGTTCAGCTTGCCGCCATTCGCGATCATCTGAAGGAAGCGGGCGTAGTCACGGGTGGTGGAGGTCAGCCCGCCTCCGCCGGAGAGAAAGACGGGATCCTGGAGGTAGGGGCTCTTGCCCGGGTCGTCACGAAGAGTCAGCTTGCCCTTGCCATCGGTGGTGTAGTTGGCGGCGAATCGTTCGACCTTGGAGCCTGGAACAAAGAACCCGGTGTCCTTCATGTCAAGTGGCTCGAAGATCCGCTCTTTAAAGAACCTGTCGAGACCCATGCCGCTTTTGACCTCGACCAGGCGGCCGAGTATGTCGATGGAGATTCCGTATACCCAGTCATCGCCTGGATGGAAGAGCAGGGGGACTGATCCAACCTTCCTGCTGGCGGTTGCGAGGGTTTCCATCGGGAAGCCATTTTTGAAGCTGCAGGCCTTTTCAGTCGCCTGGTGAACCGGGGTGTTGCCCGATTGCCCATATACCATTCCGGCTGTATGCCGCATGAGGTCTCGCACGGTGGCCTCGCGCCTGGCGGGGACAATGCCTTTTTTCGTCCAGACCTTCGGGTTTTTGAACCCAGCGAGATGTTTCGAGAGGGGGTCATCCAGGCCGAACTTCTTTTCTTCCCAGAGCATCATGGCTGCTGCCGTGGTGATGGCTTTCGTCATCGAGTAGATGCGGAAGATGGTGTCCTTCCGCATAGGCTTCTTTCTTTCCCGGTCCATCTCGCCGAAGGCCTTGAAGTAGGCCACGCGTCCATGGCGCAGGATGATGACCGTTGCTCCTGCCAGTCGATTCGAGGCGACCAGGCCTTCGGCAATTTTATCGACCTTTTCGAGCTTTTTGGAGGAGAGCCCGACCTCTTCGGGTCGAACGCTTGGGAGCTCCTGGGCCGAAACTGGCAGGCAGGTCAGCAGCAGGGTAGCTACAAGAAGTTTGTTGATATGTTTTACCATTGGTCCTGCCGTTGCGCTCTTTGCGGGAGTTGGGGGTCGTCCTTACCGGTACAGGCTCTTCTGCTCATCCGAAAGGAGCCTGGAGAGTTTCTCCTGTGTAGGGAAGGTCACCCCAAGGAAGGTGATGGCGACGATTGGTGAAAGAAGGTTGAGCCAGTAGATGGGGTGACCATGTATTTCAGGAGTAGACCCGGCGAAACCGGTGACGCCTATGAGGCAGACCGAGAAACCCATGATGCCAGGAGCTTCAAGCATTGCCATGCGGAGAATGAAAGCCCTCTTGATCTCATCTAAAAAATCTACGGGAGAGGCGTGGGGCGAGTCCGAGCAGGCTTTCGCGATGGGGGCCAATCGTAATCTGAATATGAAGAATCCAGCGGCGGAGCTCAAAATAAAGACTACCGCATTGGTGATGCTGAGAAGCTGGAGGGACTCGGGGGAAGCTTCCCCGTTTCGGGGGGCTTTCGGTTCTGCCGCAGTAAAATAAAGAAAAATTGTGACGCCGACAAATATCAACAGGCCGGCAATAAAGGCGGCGTTCAGGATCTGCAGGCCGCGGATGTCTCCCTCGGGAAACGGTCCCCTGTCGGAGAGCTCAATTGCAGGTTCATTCATGCGGGCATCCTTCCCGGGCTTTTTTCAAGCGAAGAGCTCTAATTTGTCAAAGCTGTCGCCAAGCAGTCTTTTCGAGTCGATCCGGAAGAGCTCCTCAGCCAAGGTGGCGTAGACCCGGCGAAAATCGATGGTGAATCGGAGGTCGCCGCGATCCAGGTTCGAGAGGTCAGGGCTGGCGCCGTGCAGGCCGCCCTTGATTTTTCCTGAGAGCAGGAACATCGGGGCGGCGCAGCCATGATCGGTTCCGAGGCTGGCGTTTTCCTTTACCCTGCGTCCGAATTCGGAGAACACCATGACCGTGACGCGCTCAGCCGCTCCGGATTTCTCCACGTGGCGATAGAAAGCCGTCAGGGCGGCGGAGAGATCTCCAAGCAGGCCCGTGTGGACATCTCCCTGGCGGGCGTGGGTGTCGTAGCCGCCCTGGCTGAGATAGAGGATCCGGG
>CAJWMA010000140.1 GCA_913042995.1 uncultured bacterium
AGGCTCCGGAGGGATGCCCGCAGGAAATTGGTAAACTCCTGCTCCGGGGGAACAGCCCGCAATACCGCCACCGACCTCTTCCGTTGACTTCCAGCTGACTTCAGAGGAACCTGATACCTTCAGCTTCACACAGCCAACCCACGCACCGGATTCAATATGAAAAAACACCATCAGTTCCTCCTTCTTTCGTCGGTCTGCATTTCACTCCTGGCCTCAGACATCCAGGCCTCCCCCGCAGATGTCTCGATTCCAGCGACAGACGATGGCCTTCCCGGCGCCGGCCCGATTCGCCGCTACGACTGGTTCAAGAAGCTCTGGCTCCGAAAGCGTACGGGCTGGGCAAAACGCGTCCAACAGGACCAGGGAGCGCTGGTGTTCCTGGGCGACTCCATCACCCAGGGCTGGGGCGACACCATGGGCGGCAGCTTCCCTGGAGTCAAGGTAGCCAATCGCGGCATCAGCGGCGACACCACCCGCGGCGTACTGATCCGCCTCCAGGGAGATGTCCTCGCCCTCAAGCCCAGCGGCGTGGTACTCCTCATCGGCACCAACGACCTCGAAGAAAAAGCATCGCCTGAAGTGATTGCCGGCAACCTCAAGCTCATCATCGCGGCGCTGAAAAAACACAATCCGAAGATGCCGATTATCCTCTGCAATACCTTTCCAAGCTCCGCCAGCAAGCGCCGGCCAGCCGACCAGATCAGGAAGATCAACCAGCTCTACTTCGCCGCGGTCAAGGGCGACCCGCAGATCACCGTTCTCGACACCTGGCTTCTCTTTGCCAACCCGCAGGGCAACGCTAAAAAAGGAGAGTTCCCCGACCTTCTTCACCCCAACAAGCTCGGCTACGCCAAGTGGGCCGCCGCCCTGCGGCCGTTGCTTGCCACACAAGGCTATCTCGAAACCGGGCCCGATGACTTCAAGCTCGAGCCTGGCTTCATCAGCCTCTTCAACGGCCGCGACCTGACCGGCTGGGGCCTTCGAAAAAGAAAATCTTTAAAGCGCCTGGAGAATTTCGACGGGAAAAAAACCAGCGAGGACAAGCGCTACGTCGCCATCAATGGCCGCCTCGTCGTAACCACCCCACCCGAGGGTCGGCGCTTCCAGCAGCTGTGGACCACGAAAGATTTTCCGAAAAACTTCACCCTCAAGCTCGAGTTCCGAGCCACCCCCAACGCTGACAGCGGCGTGTTCATCCGCAGCCCGCAGCTGCAATGCCGCGACTACCTGCTGGCCGGCCCCTGGAAGGAGCTGAAGAACTACAAGCCCCAGGACTGGAACGAGATGATCGTTACCGTGAAAGGCGGCACAGCCCACTGCACCTGTAACGGCGAAGTCCTCAACGCCGCCATGAAAGTGCCCGCCACCGGCCCGATCGGCCTCGAGGGTGACCGTGGCCAGATGGAATACAGGCGAATCCGGCTCAAAGAGCTTGAGTAAGCCATCGCGAGGCCCGGCGCCTGCGGCACTATTTAAATGCGGCCCCGATCGGCCTGGCGCAGTCTGGATTGAAGTCACGATGATCGAGACCGTAGAGGCGTAGTATCGTCGCGGCGACCTGGCTCTGGGAGAAGGAACCCTTCGAACCCTCCTCGCCCCTGTTGGGTGTATCGGGTCCGATCACCGCGATCCAGATCTCCGCCGAACCAGGCACCTTAGAGGAATGCGAGGTCCAGTTGTCGACCGTATGCCCGCGCCCGTGGTCGGTCAAGATAACCAGGCTGGTCTTGCCGCGGTAGCGGGGGCTGGCCTGCAAGGTGCCCCAGAGAATCCGCAGGGATTCATCGAAATAGCTTGCCGCCTGTAACACACGGTCATAGCGCCTCTCGTGTCCCCAGTCATCCGTTTCGGCAAGGGCCACATAGAACAACTTCGGCTGCTGGCTCTTCAGGTATTCATTGGCGATCGTAAGCGTGACCCAGTCATGGCGCACGGTATCCCAGGGCGTGGTCAGCCTGAACTGCGCATCATTGGCTTCAACCATCCCGGGCGCCAGGTACTTCGGAGGTACAGCTTCGAACCCTGCATTGCAGAAGATCGAGCCGGCGGTCTTCGCCGTGATCGCGTTAAAGACTGACCAGGAGCAGACGGCCGCGACCTTTTCCACGGGAAGCTCCAGCTTCCTGCCTACATATTCAAGTACCGTCTCCCGCGGGCTGCGCACGGCCTTATTGCTCGTAATGGAAGCCTGGGGCTGCCCTGTGAGAATCTCAGCGTAGCCCGGGTATGAAAAATGGTGCGGATTGGAAACCTCCACCAGGCTTCCGAGATCCCGATTCCCGAGGACCACCCCCTGCTTCGCGAGAGTCCCCCAGAAAAACGGCAAGAGAGCCTCGCGCCGAGCATCCACCGTCTCCCTCCAGTATTTCTTTTTCAGTTTCGATGGGTTCTCGGCGCCGGAGCGCTTTGAATTATTCACCAGCTTTGGGTCCGCCCCGCCAAACAGCTCCTCGTTGCGAAGACCATCAATCGTGACCAGCACGACATACTCGGTCTTGAGCTTGCCCTCCGCCCATACCCGGCTGTCCTCACAAGCCGCGAGCGCAACAACAGCGGCCGCCAACATCGAAAATTTACATCTCTTCATATTAAGTGCCTCTCGAAACACCCTTGTTGTATCGATAGCCTATGCCATGCCCCCCGTCCAGACAAGCAACCCACCACCCTTCCTTCAAAACAGCTCCCGCGCGGCCAACTTGCTTTCTTCACCCCTCCCCCGGCGTGTATAACAGGGGAAGCTGAGATACCCGGAATTAGACACAGGATGCGGAAAATGGATACCGAGCTCGCTTCCTTCCTCAATGAACACAGAGACCTGACCAGGCGCTTCTTCCTGCGCCTTGGCGCGGCAGGCGCGGTTGGACTGCGTTCCCTCCCAGTCCTTGCGGCCGAAAAAGATCGAGACCCCGCCCTTGAGCAAAAGATCAAGGATATCGAAAGCTGGCTGACCCTGCAGAGCCGCTTTCGCGATGTCTCTCGCGGAAACCCGAAGCCCCATTCGCTTGATGAAACAAAACGCAAAGAGGTTGGCCTGACTCGCGACACATGGAGCCTCGAAGTTCTCTCGGATCCGGAAAACAAGGCCAGCCTCGGGCGCCAGCTCACGAAGAAGGACAATACAGCCTTCACCTTCAAGCACCTGATGGAACTCGCGAAAACCCGGGCGGTTCGTTTTCCCAAGGTGATGACCTGCCTCAACATAGGCTGCCCCCTCGGCAATGGAATCTGGGAAGGCGTACCGCTGCGCGAGGTACTCTGGCTGACCCAGCCTGGCCGCAACCTGCGCCGAGTCTTCTATCATGGCTACCACAATGATGACCCGGAACAGATGTTTCGCAGTTCCCTTCCGGTAGGCCGAGTCCTCGAGGATCTCTACGACCTCCCGCCGGTCATTCTCTGCTACAAGCTCAACGGACAGTGGCTTGAACCGAGGCGCGGCGCTCCGGTGCGAGTGGTTGTCCCCGAGGCCTACGGATTCAAAAACATCAAGTGGCTCTCACATCTCTACCTGACCAACGACTGGCGGGCCAACGACACCTACGGTGAGCAGAACAATGACGTTGACAGTCCCCTCAAGACCTTCTGCGACCCGTTCCCTCTCCCCTCTTCGGTCAAGACCGGCCAGCCCGTTCCCGTGACAGGCTATGCGCAGGTCGGCATCTCGGGCCTCTCGAAGGTACAGGTCTGGATCCACAACGACGCTGAAAAACTTCCGCCGGAAGATGAATATTTCCTCAAGGCTCCCTGGCGAGATGCCACGATCCTCCCTCCTCCCAGGAACTGGGGAGGAGGACTCGCCGACAACAGGGTCCCCTCGCCGACCTACGGCTTCGACCCGAAAACAGGCCAGCCGCGGACCTGGCCGATCCGGCTTTCCAAGGCCCATTGGGCGGCCCTCCTACCAGGCCTGCCCGCCGGAAAATACACCCTGCGCTGCCGCACCATCGACAGCAATGGCGCCGCCCAACCCCTGCCTCGTCCTTTCCGCAAATCGGGCCGGGCCAAGATCGGTGAGATGAGCCTGGCCGTTGAGGCCTGACGGCATCACCCCCGGCGAAAGATACCGCCGAGGGAAAACAACAGGTAATGCGCCGCCGCCAGGCAGACGAAGGCGCCTGGTATCACCAGCATCCCCAGAAGAACCTGGCCTGCAGAGTCCCCCAGCACTCCCCCGAAGCTCCTCTCCAGGGGTTCCTGGCTTGCAAGAAAGATATATGTGCAGTACAGAAACGGGGGCACATATCCGCAGGCCAGCCTGAAAGTCAACTCCCGCAAGCCCTGGAGCTTCAACCCCGCGGACAATCGCTCAAGCAGGACGGGCCATAACCATAAAACCCCGCACACCGCCAGCAGCGAGACCCCTGCGGAAAGAGACGCTGCAAGAGATTCGCCATCCTGGAAATAGTGCATATAAAAATTCGCAACGGCGAAAGGCAAGGCGAAGCAAAGAGGAAGGCCGAGCGGCCGCCTCATGACAGGAGCTCCTTCACGACCTCTCCGTGAACATCGGTCAGGCGATAATCACGGCCCTGGTGCCGATAGGTCAACAGCTCGTGGTTGATTCCCATCTGGTGAAGAATGGTCGCCTGCAGATCGTGAACGTGCACCGGCTTATCCGCCACGTTGACGCTGTAGTCATCGGTTTCTCCGTAGCTCATTCCGCCGCGAACTCCCCCGCCAGCCAGCCAGTAGGTAAAACAATTCGGATGGTGATCCCGTCCATAGTTCTGCTTGGTGAGTTTCCCCTGGCAATAGATCGTGCGACCAAATTCTCCACCCCAGACAACAAGAGTGTCCTCGAGCATCCCCCGCTGCTTCAGGTCCAGCAGCAGGGCCGTGGTGGCCTGGTCGGTGTCCTGGCACTGGGTCTTCACCTGCTTCGGGGCATTCCCATGCGCGTCCCAGCCTCGATGGTAGAGCTGAATAAACCGTACCCCCCGCTCCGCCAGGCGACGGGCTAACAGGCAGTTATAAGCGTACCTCCCCACCTTCGTCGCATCCGGGCCATAGAGATCAAGAATCCTCTTTGGCTCGCTCTTGACGTCGATCAGCTCCGGCACGCTCATCTGCATGCGGAAGGCCAGCTCATATTGGGCGATTCGAGTGGAGATCACCGGGTCATTGAACCTTTCCTCCTGCTCCCTGTTGAGCTGACCCAGCGCGTTGAGCATGCGTCTGCGCTGAGCCCGCGACACGCCGGCAGGATTGTACAGGTCGAGAATCGGATTACCCTGGCCGCGGAACTTAACTCCCTGGAAACGACCCGGAAGGAAACCGGCCCCCCAGAGACGATCGTAAAGGGGCTGGCCCATCTTCGCCCTGCCATTGGAGGTCAATGCGACAAATGAGGGCAGGTTGGCGTTCTCACTGCCAAGCCCGTAGGACATCCACGCCCCCATGCTGGGACGGCCGGGAATCACCGAGCCGGTCTGAAAGAGCGTGGCCGCCGGGTCGTGATTGATCGCTTCGGTATACATGGACTTGATGAGGCAGACATCATCAACCACCTTCGGCATGTGCTTCAAAGCCTCGCTGAGCCATGCTCCGGATTGACCGTGCCTCGCGAACTTCAGAATACTTGGCGCGACTGGAAAGGACTTCTGGCCCGAGGTCATCGTGGTCTTCCTGGCGTCGGGGTATACCGACTTGGGAACCTCCTTGCCGAATTTCCCGGCAAGCCTGGGCTTGTAGTCGAAGAGATCCATCTGAGCCGGGCCGCCTGACTGGAAAAGATAGATCACCCGCTTGGCCCGGGGTTTGAAATGAGGGAGGTCCCCCAGCCCGCCGACAGCGGTGCGTTCGGCCTCATCACCTAACAGCAGGGAGTTGAGGGCGATGCCCCCGATGCCCAGGGCTCCCTGCGCCAGGAAAGACCGGCGGCTCTGCTGCAGGTAGAGTTCGTTCGCGATATCCATGTCAGTTCTGGGTAATGGCCTCATCAAGGTTCAGGATCGTATTGGCAATCAGCGCGTAAGATGCAAGCTTCGCAGGATCGAGTTTCTTATTAAAGGGCTTCTCCCCCACCCCGAGCAGCTTCCGGGCCGCCGCGGGTCTCTTCCTGAAGTCATCCAGGTAATACTCGAGGTCAGCCGCGAGGATCTTCAACTCACCCCGGGTTGGTGAACGGCTCAAAACCAGGCGAAAGGCCCGGGTGAGCCGACCCCGGTCATCAAGACCCTTTGGGCGAAGCACCCTCTCGGCCAGAAAGCGGGCGGCCTCTACAAAGGCAATGTTATTCATGCTCGCCAGGGCCTGCAATGGGGTTGTCGTCTGGTCCATCTTCACGATGCACACCTCACGGGCCGCGGCGTTAAAGGTCATCAGCGTTGGCGGCGGCAGGGTCCGGCGCCAATAGGTGTAGAGACTGCGGCGATAGAGAGCCTCCCCCTTTCCCCGCTTGTATTTAGCGTTCGACACACTGGCCCAGATCCCGGGCGGCATATAGGGCTTGACCGATGGTCCGCCAATTTTCTCAACCAGGAGCCCGCTTGTGTAGAGAGCCGTATCACGAATCGCGTTACCCGAGAGGCGTCGACGGGGCCCTCGTGCCAGGAGACGATTTTCAGGGTCCCGCCGGTGCAGCTCCGCGGACGCCGCCGAGGACTGCCGGTACACCGAGCTGGTGACGATGAGCTTGTGAAGCTCCTTGAGCTTCCACCCGTTCTCCATAAAACCTCTGGCCAGCCAGTCAAGAAGCCCGGGATGGCTGGGAAGATCCCCCCTGACACCAAAGTTGTCGCTGGTCTTGACCAGGCCAACGCCGAAATAATGCTGCCAGACCCTGTTGACCGTCACCCTGCTGGTCAAAGGATGCCCCGGGTCCACCAACCACCTCGCGAGCCCGAGCCTGGTCTTTGGCCACTCCTTTCTCCAGCCCCCCAGGACCTCCGGGATGGCCGGCTGGAGCCTCTCTGACTTGTCCGGATGGTCGTAGCGTCCCCGCTCGAGGCGGAAAGTTTCACGTGGCTTCGAAAGCTCATGCAGGACCATCACGGTATCTGGAGCTCCGGGCTGGGGGCGCGGGACGGAGGTCTGCTGGATGGTGATCTTTACCGGCACGGGCTCCACGAAAACTGTTTCTTTTTCAGAGAGCTCAGGCCAGCTCTTGGGAACCTTGATAAAGGGAGGACTGTTGCCGTTGTTGGGTCCAAGCCCTGCCTCGGCGATGTTGTTGAAGAAAGCGAAGAACCTGTAGAAGTCCTTCTGCTCAATCGGATCGTATTTGTGATCATGACATCGCGCGCAAGTCAGCGTCAGCCCGAGGAACATCGTCCCCATGGTCTCCACCCGGTCGGCCACATACTCGACAATCCATTCGTCCGGAATCGAGCCGCCCTCGGAGTTGATACGATGGTTGCGGTTAAAGCCCGTGGCCACCTGGGTATAGAAGTTACGATCAGGCAGAAGGTCTCCCGCCATCTGCTCGATCACAAACTGGTCAAATGGCATATCTGAATTGAGAGACCGGATCAACCAGTCGCGCCAGACCCACATATATCTCAGGCGATCGTTCTGATATCCATCGGTGTCGGCGTAACGGGACGCATCGAGCCAATCAAGGCCCATGTGTTCTCCATAGCGTGGTGAAGCCAACAACCGATCAACCACGCTCTCATAGGCCCCTTCACGCTCATCCGCGAGAAAGGCATCAAGCTCCCGCAGGGTTGGCGGAAGCCCGGTAAGGTCATAGGTTACCCGTCTCAAAAGGGTCGCCTTGTCGGCCTCGGGCAAAGGCCGCAAGCCTT
The DNA here is from genome assembly GCA_913042995.1 of uncultured bacterium. Lineage (GTDB taxonomy): Bacteria > Planctomycetota > UBA8108 > UBA8108 > UBA8108 > UBA8108. Next base: position 7,746 of record CAJWMA010000140.1, read on the forward strand.
CACGCTCGAGCCTCGACAGAACAAAATGATCAACGCCATTACGGGCCCAGTCGGAATCACCCACCTCAGGCAATCCCGGCATCATCGGCGGCACGAATGCCCAGTGCCTGTCATTTTCCGGCCAACTCCCGCCCGCTTTGAGCCACCTGACAAGGAGATCCCTGTCTTTATCTCTCAGCTTCCTGGGCGCATCAGATGGAGGCATACGCTCTTCCGGATCGGCGCTGACCAGGCGCTTGAGCATCTCTCCATCGGAGAGGACCCCACTCTTCAATGCCGCCGACCGATCACCCAGATGGAGCCTTCCCTTGCGCCCCTTGGCATCGGGACCGTGACATTTGAGGCAGGTGTCGGAAAGAATGGGCCGGATGTCCCGGCCGAAGCTGATCTCATCTCCCGCGGCCGTCACGCGCAGCGGCAACAGCGCCAGGGCGAATAAAGCGCACCCGCGAAACCACCCGCCCCTGGTAAACAAGCTGAACTTCATAGGAACAGTTTAACAGAGTCCGGGAGCTCAATTTTGGCTCATTTTCCACTTTGAACTAAAGATCGAAAAAGCCGGTGCCCTCGCCCTTCTCCCGCTGCTCTTTGTCATACTCCTCCTCGCAGTCTTCGCAGAGCTTTGGCCCGCCCAGGAATCGAATGACCCCGGAGACAGGATTTTTTCGGCATCGCTCACACTTTTCTTTCTTCTCCGGCAAGCCAAACAAATCGAGGACCATGATTCCCTCCCGGCCCGAAGGCCACCTTTGCGATTTGACTTCTTAGAGACACCATCTGCAGAGCTCGATCCTGCGATCAGAGACGTTTTGGATTGAATGGAGTCTTCGGTAAAACCCCGGAAGCTCTCGCCCGTAGAAGCGGCCGCAGTGAATTGATAATGGCCTTCGCGGCCTTGTCAGGCTTGACCGCCAGGTTGTTGAACTCGAGCGGATCATTTCTGTGATCATAGAGCTCGACTCCTTCCCGGCCCTCGGCCCACTCGGTATACCTCCAACGCTCGGTTCGAATACTGCACCCCATCACCGCCCGGGCGAGCCTCCCATCTGCCGGGCGAAGGACCTGCGTTACCGCGGCGCCATCCCAGGCAGCTCCCGGATCGTCAAGCAGCGGACGAAGACTCCGGCCATCGAGACCTTTCGGAACAGGCGTTCCCGCCAGGGAAGCAACCGTCGGATAGATGTCGACGAATTCGACAACCCGGGAACAGGAGCGGCCATTACCCCTCGCTCCTGGAGCCCGGATAATGAGCGGGGCCCGCGCCGCCTGCTCAAAAAGCGTTCGCTTCTGCCAGATGCCGTTGTGCTCGCCCAGGTGATACCCATGATCACTCCAGAAAACGACAATCGTATTTTCAGCCAGCTTGAGTCGGTCGAGAGCATCCAGCAAACGGCCCACCTGGGCATCAACGAACGAGACGCAGGCGTAATAGGCCTGCAAGGCCTTCAACAGGATGGGCTTCTCGAGATTGTAGTGAGGGACCGGGCAATTGTGAGCGAACGCGGCAACAGGAATGTCATCCCTGTCATTCACAGGAGCGTAGGGCAACCGCATTTGGTCGGAAGGGTACATGTCAAAATAGCGCTTCGGGGCGATATAGGGCGTGTGCGGCCGAAAAAAACCTACGGCCAGGAAGAAAGGCCTGTCCCTGTTCTTCTCCAGCAACTCAATAGCCCGGTCCGCGATCATCC
>CAJWMA010000141.1 GCA_913042995.1 uncultured bacterium
CTGGATAAAAAACAAAACCAGGACGGCAAGGCCGATCAGCCTCACCGTCCTGGTTTCACTCAGCTTAAGCCGCAATGAAAGAACCCTGTCCTTTAACTCAGAGAGTCCAGGGCTTGCGATAGTCGACAGCCTTGAGAAGCTTATCTGCCGCGGCATCACCGACGATGTTTTCGTTCTCGGGATCCCACTTGAGCTTCTTACCGTCAAGCGCCTGGCTCAGAAGACCAAGGTGCCCCGGAGTAATCGAACGATGTCCGATCTCCGCCGTGCAAATGCAGGGCTTGCTGGTCTTACAGCCATCGAGGAAGTTCCTGTGATGCTCACGCGAGTTGTAGACCTTCTTGGGACCGGCATCGAAGCCGCCCTTGATCCACTCCTTGTTCGAAGCGTCCAGGCGACCACGCCTGACATAGATCCAGCTTCCATCTTCGCCATACCACTTGGCTCCCTGGGCGTTCTGCTCATTGGAGGTAATGGTCGTGGTGACGCCATTGCCGTACTTGCAGCTGATCTTGTAGTGATAGGCCGCGTTGAAGACGTCGAGCTTTTTGGGATATTTGAACCCGGAAGCCTGGACCTCTACGGGACCACTGTTGTCCATACCCATGCCCCAGTGGGCGATGTCATTGTGATGACCAATCCAGTCCATCAGCTGTCCGCCACCGAAGTTGAGATGCCAGCGCCAGTGGAAATGAAAGCGCTTGCTAATAAATGGAACCATCTGCGAGGGACCGACCCAGAAGTTATAGTCAATGTGGCCCGGGACTTTTTCCGCAGGATCCGGAGCCGCCGGAGGATTCCTGTTTCCCTGGGGAAGCCCGACCTCGACATGCTTGAGCTTACCGAGCACTCCGTTCTGAACAAGCTCGGCAGCGCGACGGAAATTACCTGATGAGCGCTGCTGGCTGCCGACCTGGAAGATCACATCGTTCTTCTTGACCGCCGCAACGACCGCCTGGCCCTCCGCGAAGGTATGGGTCATGGGCTTCTGGCAGTAGATATGCTTCTTGTTGTTGGCCGCTTCGACACAGCACTTGGCATGCCAGTGATCAGGGGTGGCGATACAGACGGCATCGATCTTCTCATCAGCGACGAGTTTCCTGTAATCTCCGTGGGTCTGGCAATCCTTGCTCTTGTAGCGCTTGTCGACCTGGTTCTTCGCGTTGTTCAGGTTGTTGTTGTCGACATCGCAAACTGCGGTGACCTGAACATCCTTGTTACGCATGAAGGCGCCCATGTTCCCGCGGCCCATGCCGCCAACTCCTATAACCCCCATGACGATCCGTTCACTGGGCGCGACCGTACCACCGAGGCCCAGGGCGCTTCCGGGTACGAAATAAGGAACGGCTAGCGCTGAAGCGGAAGCTCCAAGGAAACCGCGGCGAGAGACTTTCTTACTCTGGCTCATTGCTGTACCTCTCAATTTCCTCATCAAGCTCCAGCCCGGTCCACCCGGACGTCGGCTCAACAATTATTTCCCATACAATTTGACGTTTCAGAACCCACAATCTATCAACTCAATTTGCTCAGGTCCAGAGTGACCCGAAAGGAACTTTCAGCTTACTATTTGTCTGACCGCTCTGCTGGAGCTTGATTCCATCCGCCTCACTCTTCAAAATTGTATTCGGTATCCCAGGGTCAGAAGGAATAACAGGCATGCGTAGACTCAACCTGATTTCAATCATCGCGGCCAGGGTTTGCAGCCTCGTCGTCATCTGCTCGATGGTTCTACCCTGCGCCGGGGCCGAAGAGATCACGCCCGCCGCCGACGCCCCCAGGCCCCTGCCGCCGCAGGAGAGCCTGAAGAGATTCAAGCTCGCCGGTGACCTGAAGATCGAGCTGGTCGCCAGTGAGCCCCTGGTGGCTGACCCCACCGGCATAGCCTGGGATGAACAGGGCCGCCTGTTCGTCTGCGAGATCCACGGCTACAACCTGGAGGGGCACCTCGACATCATCGAGCTCAACAAGACGGGCAAGCTCGACAAAGAGATCAGGCGAATCTACGCCAACCCCCAGGCTCTCGAGGAGGCCCGCAGGCAGACCTACGGCAGGGTCAAGCTGCTGCGCGACATCGATGGAGATGGGAAAATGGACCGGGCCGACACCTGGGCCGATGACATCCCCGGGTGTTTCGGTATCGTCCCCGCCCGCGGCGGCATTATCGCCATCACCGCCTTCAAGATCATCTACCTGAACGACACCACCGGGGACGGAAAAGCGAACATCCGTGAGACCCTCTTTGACGGATTCGAGATGCACATCATCGAGCGCGCCATCAACAATCCGCGCTGGGGGCAGGACAACTGGATCTATGTCGCCGGATCCAACCGCGGCGCGACAGTGACCGGCCCCCACCTGGAAGGAAAGGTCAACCTTGGAAGAAACGATTTTCGCTTCAAGGCCGATGGCAGCGCTATAGAAGCTGTAACCGGAACCAACCATACCTTTGGCCTCAGCCTTACCGACTCCGGAGACCGGTTCCTCATCAGCACCGGCTCTCATGCCCTCTACGCCATCCCGCTGCCCTACAGATACCTGGCCCGCAACCCCCATGTGCCAACGCCCGGAGCCGTGGCCAACGCGGGACAGGACCCACGGGTTTTCCCCATCAGCAAACCGCACCCATGGCGTGTCGCCCGCAGCAAGGACCCGCGCTGGGTCAAGTTTTATGGCCCCATGGAGGCGACCGCCAACGGCTATCTCACCTCCGCCTGCGGCCAGCTGGTCTACCGGGCGCGGCTCCTCGGAGAAAAATACCGCGACAGCCACTTCGCCTGCGATCCGCAGCAGAACATGGTGCGGCGCTCCGAGCTGCGCCGGGATGGCGCCGGCTACAGGACCTCGAGGCCGGAGGCTGAGCGTTCGAGAGAATTCCTCGCATCGACCGACCAATGGTTCCGACCCAACGGGGTGCGTACAGGTCCTGACGGGGCGCTCTACGTGGTGGATTTCTACAGGGAAATTATCGAGGACTACTCGGCGATCCCTCGCTACCTGCAACAGCAATACGGACTCGTCAAGGGAGACGACCGCGGCCGGATCTGGAGGATCTCGCCAGCGGGGTCCGGCTACGTTCGGCCTTCAAACCTGGCGGAGCTCAAACCCGCCGAGCTGGTCGCGAAGCTGGACCAGTCCACTCCATGGCAAAGGCTTACCGCCCAGCGCCTGCTCATTGAAAAAAAGGCGGCCGCCGCGACGGCGGACCTCGGAAAATCCCTGCGAGCCGCGGCGCATCCACAGGGGCGTCTCCAGGCGCTCTACGCCCTCGACGGCCTCGGCACGCTCTCAGTCGATGCCCTGCTCTCGGGTCTCGCCGACGCGAACTATTGTGTTCGCCTCCACGCCCTTCGCCTCGCCGATACAAGACTTGGCGAAGATACGAGGTTACTCAGAAAGATGACGGAGATGGTCGACGACCCGGACCCCCTGGTTCGACTCCAGGTCGCCATGAGCCTTGGCGAAAGCTCGAAGCCGGCAGCGGTCGCGGCCCTGGTCCGGATGACGCGTCAGAGACTCGACGAGAGATGGATGAAGGCGGCGATCCTGAGCTCCGTCAAGGACGTGGCCGGAGAGCTCCTCGGCGCTCTTCTTGACGGGAAAAAAACAAAACCAGATCCGGCGCTCGCCGAATCCCTGGCAATGATAGCCGGCTCCAGGCGGCGGCAGGCGGAGCTGAGCGGACTCATCGAGGCCCTTGAGAAGGTGGGGAAAGACAGCCCGCTGCTTCTCCCCTCTCTCAGGGGACTCTACAGGGGGCTGGAGCATGGAGCCGCCAATTCCCTTGAGGACAGGCGCGCCCGAAGCTCGCTCATCCGGCTGCTGAAAGGTGCAGAGGGTGAATCCCTGGAGCTCTGCCTCAAGATCGCGGGCCGGCTGAAGATCTCAGGCAGCGGGGAGCTGAAGGATTTCTACGACAGGCTCGCCGCGAACGCTATCGATGAGACTCGCGCTGAAGAGGACCGCCGAAAGACGCTCAGGTTCCTGGCCGCAGGTCCGTTTGAAACCCTGGCCGGCGTCAGCGGCCGGCTGCTGGACCCGGCCCAGTCACCCGGGATCCAGCTGGCCTCGATCAAGGCCATCTCAGCCATGGAAGATCCCCGCGCCGGCCTCCTGCTGCTGAAAAACTGGAAAAACTATTCACCCTCGATCCAGGAAGAGGTCATCGAGGCGATCTTCAGCCGTGAGAACCGGCTCGAGGCGCTGGTCTCAGGTCTCGAAGCCGGAACGGTTCCCGTCCAGAGCCTCGGGGCCCTCCGCATCGACCGGCTGCTTAAAAACCCGGACGCGTCCCTGCGTCAACGAGCCACTGAGGTGATCGGCGCGGCAAGACTGAACAAGGACAGAGAAAAGATCATCGAGAAATATACCGAGGCGCTCACCGGCAAGGTCGACCCCGTTCGCGGCAAGGAGGTCTTTCTCGCCCAATGCGCCAAGTGCCACCAGGTCGGCGGCGAAGGCCACGCCATCGGACCGGATCTCGCCCAGGCTAAAAACCGGCCCGACGAATCGCTCCTGCTCGATGTCCTGAACCCGAGCGGGATCATCACCTCGGGCTTCGACACCTACACCCTGGTTACAAGCAGCGGCCGAACCTTCAGCGGGGTCGTCGACTCGGAATCAGCCACCAGCATCAAGCTACGCTGGGCCGAGGGGAATACCGCCACGGTACTCAGAAAAGACATCAAGCTCATGCAGGCCGCTGGAAAATCGCTCATGCCGGAGGACCTTGACAAGGCGGTCTCCGCGGCCGACCTGGCATCGGTCTTCGCCTGGCTGCGTGAAATCTTCGGAGAACCCACCCGGGTAGAACGACTGGAACATGACGACCTGGAGCTGAAGGGCTCCTGGGAAACCGAGAGGAACCCGTCCTACAGCGAAAAGATAGCGGCCCTGACAACCACCCATGGCGATTCAGCAAGCTTCAGCTTTGAAGGCACCGGGATCTCCTGGGTCGGGGCTCGAACCTTCAACGGCGGGGTCTTTCACTGGGTGATCGACGAGGGTACCCCACAGGCGGTCTCCGGCAAGGTGAACACCTGGGTCAGGGGCGTCGAGCGCTACCATGTGACCCCCCTGGCCGAGGCGCTCGCTCCCGGCCGACACACCTTCAGGTGTACGATGAAATCTGGAACGGAGATCTACATCGACGCCTTCGACATCAGGGTGCCGCTGAAGAAAAAGAACTAGGTCTATTCCTTCTTAGCCTCGGATTTTTTCGGGCGGGAACCTTTCTTCTTCCTGTTCTTCTTCCCCTGGCCGCCGCCAAGCCCTCCCGGGCTCATCACCCGTTTCTCCCAGTCCGCGAGCATCTTCTCCCATTGCGCAAGGCTGCGGGTGGGATACTTGCTTGACCAGCCGCCCTTGCGGAAGCTCTCGCTGACCCCCTCGTCACCGATCTCCTTGCGCCAGGAGTTTACCACCCCGCGCAGACGTTCGAGGTCGGCCTTGTACTTCGGATCACCGGCGAGGTTCTTCGTCTCGAATGGATCGGCAACGATATCGAAGAGCTCCTCCTCGGGCTTGGTCGCCTTCATGAAACGGTCCTGCACTTCGTTGAGCTCGCCCTTGAGATGCATGACGTTCAGCAGCGCGAGCACAGGGTAGGATCTCTCCTTGTATTCGTTGAGCTGGCACCAGGCCCTCTCCGGCATGAGGTTGTCGATATACTTGAAGCGCTTGTCCCTGCAGCCGCGCATGGAGTCATGGGTGGCATCCATCTTGTCACGGGCCAGCATGACGTAATCGCGCTTCGGGCTCTTCCCGTCAAAGAGATCCCGCCCGTGCATCCATTTCGGCACCCCCACTCCGGCGGCCGCGAGCACCGTGGCGGTAACATCGATCGAGCTGACGAGATCTTCGTTGACTGTTCCGGGCTTGACGCGCCCGGGCCAGCGAATGATGAGCGGTACCTGAACCCCTGAATCGTATAGAAACTGCTTGCCCCGAACCTGGCAGCGTCCGTGGTCGCCGATAAAGACAACCAGGGTTTTTTCGGCGAGCCCCTCATCCTCGAGCCGCTTGAGCACCCCCCCCACCAGCTGGTCGAGCTTCTGCATCTCGCTGAGCCCATCGGCAATGTCTCGACGAACCAGCGGCGTGTCAGGGTAGTAAGGCGGCACCTCGACCTCCTTCGGATCCACCGGCAGCCCGGGATAGCGCCTCCAGGTCCTGTGGGTATTGGCAAAGGTCACCTGGACCATGAAGGGCTTGGAGCCGGCGTTCTTCCAGTCACCGCCGGGAAAGAGCTCTTTCGATTGGTGCGTAAAGTTGAGGTCGAGCTTTCTGCTCGCCATGAGCCCCGTATGGTAGCCGGCCTTCTGAAGCAGGAGGGGAAAGGGAATGACATGAGACGGCAGGGGCTTCTTGTTCGCCGTTCGATGCTGGTTGGCACCGATGGCGTTCTGATACATGCCGGTCATCATCGCGCTGCGGCTGGTGGAACAGACCGGGGATGTCGTGAAAGCCCGTGTATAGCGCACCCCCTCGGCTGCAAGGCGGTCGAGGTGGGGAGTCTTGACCCCCTTCGTTCCATAGCATCCAAGGTCAGGACAAATATCCTCTCCAAGGATCCAGACGATATTGGTCACCTCGGCCGAGACCGATGGGAAAAAGCCCCCGGAAAATACGCCAAAGGCGATTACCAGGACGAACTGTCTGAACAGGTACATGTCTTTCATCTTTCTGTCTCGGGGACGGGGGAGCTTACGCATCAAGACTCCAGGGGGCCCTCATGGGACGCGAACGCATCTCGTTCGCCTCCTTGTCTCCGGCAAAGGTCTCCGTCTTCGGATCCCACTTGAGCTTTCTCTTCAGCAGCATCGAGATGTTCCCGATATGCTGCACGGTAGCGCAGCGGTGCCCCGTCTCGGCCGGAAAGTACGGCAGCTCCCTGGACTTGACGCAGTCGAGGAAGTCACGGTGCTCACCTCCGGCGCAGGTACGCAGCTTTAGATCACCCTTGCCCGGCCGCCACTTGACCAGTTCCTTCGAGCTCGCCTCCATCGGGCGGTTGAACGAGGAGTTGCTGACCCAGCCATCGGTCCCATCGAAACGCATCCCGGTACCGCCGGACTTGACGTGAAGATGGACCCCATCGTCATAGCGGTAGTTGATGTCGTAGTCCATGAAGGTGTTGTAGACGCTTCCCTCGTTGATGGTTCCAACCCCATGCACCTCGCTCGGACCGCTCGATTCGCGGTCCAGGGCCCACTGCACGGTATCGAGCTGGTGCATGCCCCAGTCTGTGAGCTTGCCGCCGGAGTGATCAAAACAATTCCTCCAATGCTCGCGCTCGGGACGGTCGGGGCTGTAGGCGATCTTCGGAGCCGGACCGATCCACATGTCCCAGTCGAGATCCTTCGGCGGCGCGACAGCCTTCATGGTCGGGAACCTGTTGCCGGTCGGCAGCTCGACCTCCACCTTGCGGATCTTGCCGATGAGCCCGTTGCGGATGACCTGCGCCATCTGCAGGTAGCAGGCCAGGCTCCTGTCCTCGGTAGAGGTCTGGAAGACCTTCTTGTGCTTCTTCACCGTGTCGGTGAGGATCCTCCCCTCCTCGATGGTCAGGGTGGGCTTCTCGCAGATCACGTCCTTGCCCGCCCGGAGCGCCAGCACCGACAGCAGCACGTGCCAGTGATCCGGGGTAGAGATCATGATCCCGTCGATATCCTTGCGGTCAAGCACCCTGCGAAAATCCGTAACGGCTGAGCAGCCATCGGATTTGTAGTGAGAATTGACCAGCTTCTTAGCCGACTCGCTGCGGCTCTTGTAGACATCGCAGACCGAGACCGCGCGCGCGTCCGACTGGCGCAGAAACATTCGCAGGTTCCGGTTAACTCCATGGCCTCCCATGCCTATGAAGCCCATGTTGACCTTCTCGCTGGGCAGAAGTTTTCCCACCCAGGCCGCGGGGGCACCCTGGGCCTGGCCGATCGCCGCCATCCCGGCAGCCGCTCCTGCGAGAAAACCTCTCCTGCTCAGGCCATTCTCTCCACTTACAATATGCGCACCGCGTCTTTTCATGATGGGGCCAGCTCCATATTCTGATCTTGAGGTTCAGCGTCGTCTTAAGACGAGATCATAGCCCGAGCGAACATACCGCTTCCAGAAACTATCCCGGACGCCGGAATTTTCCGACAACCGGACCTAGGCTGGAAGACACTCCCGGATCGGTTCGCCGAAGGGAAGGATCGGCATCGGACGCCCCCCGTAATCATTGAAGGTGCGCTCAAAGTCGATGCCGAGATGGTGGTAGATGGTCGCCCATACATCATTGGGCGTCATCGTTCTCTCGACCGGGTGCTCACCCTTCTTGTTGGTCGCGCCGATGACCTGGCCGGTACGCATCCCCCCGCCCGCCAGCAGCATCGACATCGCCGAAGGCCAGTGATCGCGGCCCGGCTGGTTGATCTTTGTGTGGGTACCGACCTGGGTTCTGAGCCTGGGCGTACGGCCAAATTCCCCGGTCACCACCAGTAGAACTCTCTTGTCGAGGCCTCGTTCGTAGAGGTCCTCCACCATGGCCGTGATGACCCTGTCGTAGATCGGCAGGCGCACCTTCGCATCGTCGAAGAGATGGCAATTCACGGCGTGGGAATCCCAGTTGTAGGTCCCGTTCTTGAGCCACTTCACCCCGGATACGTAGGGATTCTCCATCACCACGGTCACGAAACTGGCTCCCGCCTCTACCAGGCGCCGGGCAAGAATCGCCCGCTGCCCCCAGGAGTGGCGGCCGTAACGTTCTCGCAGCCGACCATCTTCCCTCGAAAGGTCAAAAGCATCGCTAACCTCCGCTGAGCCCAGCATCTCCAGCGCCTGGGTGTTGAAATGATCCATGGAGGAGAAGACGCCGCCGGAATCGATGTCCCGGCGCAGGCTGTCAACCCCCTTGAGCAGGTTAACCTTGTCGTCAAGCCGGTCGATCATCTTCGAATCGACAGCCAGGCTCTCGATCTTGAAACCATCCTCGTTGGGATCCGCATGCACGATGAAAGGATGCGTGTTCACCCCCAGGTAGGCCGAGCCGAAGCTGTAGACATCCACGGCGTGGCGGTTTTTTTTCACCAGCGCTATATAGCCGGGCAACGCGCCTCGTTTGCGCTTCCCTTCAAGCGACTTGATGGCGAGCGAACCTGCCATCGGGGCATCGTTGACGAATCCTGTCGGCTCAGCCGGCTTCCTGCCGGTAAGAAATCTCTTATGTCCACCACCGTGGTCGGAAAAGGAATGCCGAACCGATCGTACGATGTTGTACCTGTCGGCGCAGCGGGTATGCATCGGCATCAGCTCGCAGACATCGAGTCCGCTCACGTTGGTAGGTACAGGCCGGAACTCTCCACGATAGTCGCTGGGAGCATCCGGCTTCATATCGTACATCTCCATATGCGGCGGACCGCCGG
>CAJWMA010000142.1 GCA_913042995.1 uncultured bacterium
GGCTGTTTCCTGGGGTTTTCCGGTTCAGGTAAAAACCGGCAGATCCTGAGGGGGAAGATGTTTAGAGGCCTCTGACGGGAATTGATTCTCTTTGGACGCTCTCTTTTCTGAAGCCCGATTTCTTGAATGGGAATATGGAAACGGCAGCTTGGTTAAACTTTATAAATCCGTAAGAAATGGCAGTTTACTGCCGGCAAGTAGCTGAAAAAGGAGTCTGGGGTATCCATGAACCGGAATAGCCTCTTCATTATCATCGCCCTATTGGGGGCTTCTCTCTTTGTCGGGGGGTGCGATCTCTCCTGGGACCAGTCGAGTAGCGGAGGAGGGGGCTTCCCTTGGGAAGAGCCTGATCCCGTGGTCGGCGACCTTACCGCCTGCGTTTTGCTCAATTACGAGCGTGTAGGGGCGGGCAACGACGAGGATCCTCTCTGCCCGGGAACCAGTATCCGTCTCAACGGATTTAATTTTTCCGATGAGCTCGACGACCACCAGGTCCTCTTCTCCGGAGGCAACGGAGCTATCGAAGGCATGCCGCTTGACGTGGTCAACCTTCGTGTGGATGCAGAGAGCGCGACCGTTGAGTCCTATCTCGAGGTCATTGTTCCCACTGGTGTGACCACTGGCAATATCGAGTTGCTCTGCCATGGCGTGTCGGCCGGGGCCGTCGGCTTTGACGCATGTCCCGCAATCTACGCCGTTACGCTCGGAGCGAATGAAGAGGATGAATACGTTGTCTACACGCCGTTGCTCTCACGTTTCCAGGAGAACAGCCGGGTCAACATTTACGGTATCAACCTCACCGACGTAGCTTATCTTGACCTGGATGATGGCGGCGGCAACACCGCCCGCGTGCCTGCGAGCACCTTTATTCGTAACCAGTCGACCGGAGCCTTTGTTCCCGGCGGCGCTCCTTCCGGCTATGAATCCTTTTCATTCGTGCTGAATGATGGAACCACGGGCAATAACAACTTCTCTTTCCCTTTCGCTTTGCCGCGCGAGAATCTCGGCATTGTCGCCAAGAGCAGCTCTGGCTCTTCAAATAGGATAGAGATCCCGGTTGCCAACGAGAACCTCATCGAGGTCATCGGGGCGGTTGTCAGCGGAATGCGCGGCCCCACCGGGATCGCGACCGGATCCGTCCGAATCGACTATACCTGCTACGAGCTGGTGGTCGATGCATCCTATACCATGGAGTTTGAATGGGCTGTCGACAATCCTCTCGGGGAGCTTGAGTGGCAGCCGGCCAAGCCGCGCGATGAAGATCCCGCTAACGACGGCAAGTTTGAGATTACCTGCGGAACGATCCAGCATAAGTATCCCGGTAAGCGCATGCTGCCTTCCGGCGGTCTCCAGCGGACCTTTGTGTGGGACGCCCAATGCGACCCTCTTTTCAGAGAATTGAATGAGACTGTCGAGGCCGGCATCTCTCCCCAGAGAAACTGGACAGTTCATTTCCGGGTTCGCCCCGTTCCCGATGCGGGTGACCGCGATTTCAATGCGCATACCTTTATGGGTCCCTCGTTTATCTATTACTGGCTCGAAGATCGCCCGGAAGATCCGGTTCCCGACTGGAGATCCGCTGAGATCACGGAATCGTTCGACAACGATACCAACCTGGACAGGAACGAGACCGATGCCAGCTGGGGCGCTCCCTACAACCCCGGCCTTCTCGAGGGCCGGACCGCGACAGATGATGACTACCAGTTTGGCCAGGGTCTTGCCCAGGTCGACCTGGAGGTGATGCCGACGGAAAACTTCCTCGATCCTGATACGATCACCGGTCAGTACTACCTGATCGATACCGATCGTCTCAATGTCACCCATATCCTTCTCAGGAACGTCGCTCTCGAAGGAGAGCCGGCGGTCATAGTCGAGGAGTCAAGCACCTTCATTCTGACCGATGATGGAACTCCAGATGGCAACAGGGTGGGTAATCCCGGAGAAGAATTCGGCGAATTCCACTTTGCTAATTTCACCATCTCCCCACAGACCACGGTTTTTGTGCAGGGGGACAATCCCCTGGTGATTCGCTGCTCCGGCGGCGACAGCGCTTCCGACACCGATCCGGTCTTTACCGTCCTTGGACTTCTTGATCTTAACGGCGGCGCTGGAGCGGATGGTTCGCTTGTCGGCGGTTCCGGAGGCCAGGGAATAGCCGGCGGCGGGGCTGGCGGAGATGGAGCTCTCATGCAGCTTACTGGGGCGGCCTCTGCGGCCGTTCAGCTTCTCGAGCCTGCCACTGCCGGCGCTAACGGAGGCGGAAGGGGCGGAACGACCCCGGCCGCGGTCAACCCGGACACGGCCCGCAACTCAACCTTTGCCGGCGCGCCTGGAGGCGGAGGCGGGCATCGAGTTCGCGGTGGCGACGGTGATTACGGTACAACGAACATTTCAGGCTTTATCCAGCCGCGTGTAGGCAAGGGAGGAGCCGCTCGAGGCAACGCTCTGCAGATTCCCCTTACCTCCGGTGCCGGCGGCGGCGGCGGCGGGGCCAGTCTTTCCCGCGTTTCCATGGGCGCTGAGTTCGCCGCGACCGGCGGCGGCGGCGGTGGTGCCGGCGGCGGATCCATGCGGCTTACCGCTCGCGGCAGCGTTGTGGTCATCGGATCTATCCAGGCCAATGGCGGCCTCGGCGGTTCCGGCAGGGTCCCTCCTGGAGAGGCGCCCGCGGGCACCACGAATGGTGGAGCCGGAGGCGGCGGCAGCGGTGGTTCGATTCATTTGCGCGCTACGGGATCCGTTGATGTCACCAGCTGTGACAGCCTCCAGGTAAATGGCGGCGCGGCCGGCAGCGGCGGCCCCTCCAACGGGCAAAACCGCCGGGGTGGGGCAGGGACTGGAGGCGATGGGTTCATTCGTCTCGAGAGCGGAACAGGGGGAACTCCTTTCTGCATGACCCTGCAGGCCACTACTCGTCTTACCTCGACCCTGAGCGGGTCCAATAACCGTAACCAGACGATCCGCGTGCAATCTACCCAGGCGTTCCCGGCTTCGGGATTCGTCAAGATTGAGGAGGAGGTCATTGGTTACGGCGGAAAGACGGCAAGTACCTTCACGAGTCTTACCCGGGCTGTCCAGGGCACGAGAACGTCTCACTCCTCCAATACGGCAGTATTCGTTTATCCAAGTACCATCGAGCCGGCCACAGATCCCGCCGTGCTCGAGAACGGCGGCTTTATCGAGGCTTCTGAAGAACCATCCTTCGGCCGCGGCAGAGATGGAGTGGTTCACCTTCGGTTTATCCAGAGTCTCGATCCGAATACTGGCGATATCCTCCTGGACGAAACCACGGGTCGTCCCGTCTCGGTCTGGACTTTTGATACGGCTACGAGCATTCTGCGCTCCCCCGTTGGAAATATCGTCAAGGAAACCCGGGAGTCGGATCTCAACCCCGGCTTCCTGGATCTCTCGGCGCTCATTGTCGACGAGGATGTTGTTCTGAGGGCGACAGGTCCTAACCCGTTGACGATCTCGGTAAAAGACTATGCCGAGATCGCCGGAACGATTGATACATCCGGAGGTGTCGGCGGCGCGCTCCGCTTTATCGAGGGAGGAGAGACTCCCCTGTTCGGTCTTGGCGGAGTACCCGGAGCCGGCGGCGGATCCGGCGGCGCGGGCGGAATGATCTCCCATGCAGATGGCAACCCCAATAATCGCAGCGCGGCGAATACCCAGGTGACCAGGGGAGAGAACTCAATCCTTCCGAACCTGATCGCTACCCTCAATGGTCTCCCCCCGGTCTTCAGACCGGGAGTTCCGAATATTGATGGCTCCACCGGCGGCGGCAGCCTCGTAGGGCGAACCTGCGGCTTCGATTGCTTCGAGTCAGGCGGCGGCGGCGGCGGCGGCGGAAATCGCCAGGTCGGTCAGGATGGCGATGTCAAGCTCCTGCCGGGTAACGGTGGCCTGGCTGGCCAGCTCGCCGGCCAGGGCAGCGACGCGGTCAGCTTCCCCAACCAGCGCCTGACGCTGCTTGGGCAGCCTCCTCAGCTTGCCCTTGTTGGCGGTATGGGCGGCGGCGGCGGCGGCGGCAGCGCCAATATCAGCCGAGCGTACCGCAACGAAAGCATTCTCGGTAATTACCCCTACAAGGGACAGGCCCTCTACGCTCCGGGTACCGGTGGCGGAGGAGGTGGAGGAATCCTTCATATCGTCGCGCAGGATCTCTACCTGCGTTCGAGCGCGCGGCTTGTGTCTCGCGGAGGAGATGCCTACCAGTCCATCGACCTCGCCGGAAATGGCGGTGCCGGGGCGGGCGGGACGATCTTCCTGCAAGTTCAGAATACGATTACCCTGGAGAGCGGAGTCCAGTTTGACGTGAGCGCGGGCCAGGCTAACCAGTTGCCTCCCTTCTTCTCCAGCGGTGTCCGCCTCTACGAGGGCAATGTTCGAGCCGCGTCGACGAATACCGCTCCGGCTCTTACGGGTACGCCTTTTGGCGGCCTGGGAGGTCCCTCTTCAAATGGTCGAATCCGTATTGAGTACTCGCCTTCTTCGAGAATTCGCTCGCAAGGCGTGAACCCGAGCGTGACGACCGGTCCTTTCCTGACCGACATCGTCGAGTCCGTCGCGGTCTCGAAGATCTATCGAATCGGTGTCGGTCCCGGCCGCGCCGCTTCGAATCACTCGCTGCTTCTGGATGGAGCCCGAGTGGACTACAACACCTTCCAGCAGCCTCCTGGAACCCGGGCCATTGTCGTCTGGGAAAGCGCCGGCGAGAGCCTCGATGTCCATGGTCAGGCTGGAGAGCTGACAGGTCTTGTGCGGGATCCGCGCAAACTGGAGGGGACGAGGTATGTACGGTTCCGAGTCTACTTCCAGTCGAAGTACGGCACCGGGGAAACCCAGTCCATCCAGAGCCTGAGCCTCCCGTTCAGGTTGGGCGAGGCTGACTGTCTGCCGTTCGGATTCTGATTCCAAGGCGGGCGGGAAGCTGATCTTCTCAGCCGGGTTCTTCTGTCTGTTCTTCAGCCGAGTCGAGCAACGCATCGACAAATCCATCGGGCTCGAAGACCTGGAGATCGTCTATCTGCTCTCCTACGCCGACAAATTTGACTGGAATCTGCAGGCGGTTGTTAATGGCCACCACGATCCCGCCCTTGGCGGTTCCATCGAGTTTTGTCAGGACGATCCCGCTGATGTCAACAGCTTCGAGGAAGTTCGAGGCCTGCGTCAGCGCGTTCTGACCCGTGGTCGCATCGAGGACGAGGAGTGATTCGTGCGGGGCGCCGCTGATCTTGTTGTCGAGAACGTTTCGAATCTTGGACAGCTCCTTCATCAGGTTGACCTGGGTATGGAGCCGACCCGCTGTATCCACGATCAGGTAATCCGCGTCGTTCTCGACCGCCCGCTCCGCGGCTCTGTAGGCTACCGAGGCCGGGTCGGAGTTCGCTTCCCCCGTGACGATCTCGATGCCGAGTCTCTGGCTCCAGATGGTCAACTGCTCGACCGCGGCCGCTCGAAAGGTGTCGGCCGCTGCCAGGATGACCGTTTTTCCTGATGAGGTGAGCCGGTTGGACAACTTCGCGATGCTGGTGGTCTTGCCGGTTCCGTTGACTCCTGAGACCAGGATCACGGTCGGCTTCGTCTCGGCCTGAAGGAGGCTGTTGTCCCGTTTTTTGAGGTTGTTCTTCAGGAGATTCTTGAGATATTCGCGAACTTCTTCGGACTCGGTGAACTTGTTTTCCTTCCAGGCGGAGCGGAGGCCTTCATCTCCGTCGATCAGTTCGGCTACAGTCTCCGGGCCGAAGTCAGCCGCGTAGAGGCCGGCCTCGATCTCATCGATCAGGCCCTCGTCTACTTTTCCCCCAAGGCTGAACAGCCCGGAGATGCTTTTACGGGTCTTGGCAAGTCCCCTGCGCAGGATGGCCCAGGCTGACAGTTTCTTTTCCTCAGGTTCTTTCTCTGGCGGGGGAGCTTCCTCTCGCTGCGGCGGGGCGGCTTCAGTCGGTTGTTCATGCTGCTCTTCGGCCGCTGGAGGTTCCGCGGGAAGCTCGGCTGGTTCTGCCGGGGGACTCTCCTCCTGCCTGGTTTCGGGCTCTTCCTTCTTGCCGGATCTCCAGCGCTTGAACCATGCCATCTCTCAGGCCTCCGAATCGTGGTTGTTTTCTTTTCCAGACGAGGATTCTCGCCCGGCTGACATCGTCTGGTAGATCCTGTCCAGGACGCCGTTGACGAAGGCTCCGGATTTTTCCGTGGAGAATTTTTTCGCCAGCTCGACCGATTCGTTGATGACCACCTTCGGCGGCACCTCGGCCATCTCGAGGAGCTCGTAGAGCCCCAGGCGGAGGATGGCTCGGTCGACGGCGGCGATTCTTTCGAGCTTCCAGTTGGCGGTCACCTCTGAGATCCTGGAGTCAAGCTCCTGCTTGTTTTCCAGGACTCCGGTTACCAGGGCGCGGGCGTAGCCGCGCTCTCCCTTGGCCGCTTCGGCAAGCAGGTCATCGAGATCTTCCTTCTTGCTGTCTGTCAGATCCTGCTGGAAGAGGGCCTGCAGGGAGATCTCCCGTGCTATGGTTCTGTTTCGTTTAGGCATCGGGTGAAAGGTTTCTCTTCAATTCCGCGTACAGGGCGGCCATTTCCACAGCCGCGGCGGCCGCTTCGGTACCCTTGTTCTCGGCATTGGGCCGGGCCCTCTCGCGGGCCTGCTCTACATCGTCGGTCGTCAGCACCCCGTAGATGACCGGGACAGGACTTCGAGCCGCCAGGTGGGCGATTTCCCGGGCTGATTCGCCGGCGACGTAGTCGAAGTGAGGGGTCGCTCCCCGAATCACCGCTCCAAGGCAGATGATCCCATCGAAGGAGCCCGCGTCGATGAGCTTACGGGCGACGCCTGGTATTTCGAACGCGCCGGGAACCTGGTAGAGCTTGATGGCGTCTTTCGCCGCTCCAAGCTCAATGAGCCGGTCTGTCGCTCCCTGGACCAGGTTGTCGACGATGAAGTCGTTGAAGCGGGAGGCGACGATGGCGAAGCTCATTCCGCCGGCATCGGGTTTGCCTTCATGATCGGCCATTTAGCTTCAGCCTCCTCATTCCCATTCGATCGTGGATGGAGGCTTGGAGGAGATGTCGAGAACGACTCGATTGACGCCGTGGACCTCGTTGCAGATACGCGAAGAGATGGTTCCCAGGATGTTCTGGGGAAGGTAGATCCAGTCGGCTGTCATTCCATCCAGAGACTCTACAACCCGGAGGGCTACGACGTTGTCATAGGTTCTCTGGTCGCCCATGACGCCAACGGTTTGTACAGGCAGCAGGACTCCAAAGGACTGCCAGATGCTCGGGTAGTCTTCCCACTTCTCGATCTCTTCCTGGATGATGGCGTCGGCGTTGCGCAGGACCTCGAGGTTTTCCGCGTTGACCTCGCCGAGGACCCTGACAGCGAGTCCGGGGCCGGGGAAGGGCTGGCGTTCAAGGAGCTCTGGCGCGAGCCCGAGTTCTTTGCCGATCAGGCGAACCTCATCCTTGAACAGGCTCCTGAGGGGTTCTACCAGCTTGAAGCCGAGCTGCTCAGGCAGGCCGCCGACATTGTGGTGACTCTTGATGGTTGCCGAGGGTCCTCCTATGGGGGAGAGACTCTCGATGACATCGGGGTAGAGTGTGCCCTGGGCAAGGAATTCAACATCGTCAATTCCGGCGGCTTCGTCTTTGAAGACATCGATAAAGGTGTTTCCAATTCGCTTGCGCTTCTCCTCGGGGTCGAAAATTCCGGCGAGCCTTTCGAGGAAGAGATCTGTCGCGTCGACAACGCGCAGGTTGAAATCGTAGTTGTCGGTGAACATGGTTCTGACCTGCTCACGTTCATCTTTCCGCAGGACTCCGTTGTCGACAAAGATGCAGGTCAGCTGACTTCCAATGGCCCGATCGAGCAGGAGCGCCACGACGCTGGAGTCGACTCCACCGGAGAGCCCGAGAACTACATTCTTGGCTCCGATTGTTTCTTTCAACTCCGCGGTTTTTTCATCGATGAACCTGCTGAGGGACCAGTCTCCGCTGCATCCGCAGATTGGGTAGAGGAAGTTCTGGAGAATCCTGGATCCCTCGGGAGTATGCGTCACCTCGGGGTGAAACTGGATTCCCCTGAAGTTGGATTCCCTATGCCAGATGCCGGCGTGGGGACAGTTATCCGTTTTCGCAGTGGTCTCGAAGCCTTCCTCGATCTCGGTGACCCGGTCACCATGGCTCATCCACACCGTCGTCAGGGAGCTCACTTCGTTGAACAGGGGGTCTTCCGTGTTGACCTCTATCTCGGTCGCTCCGTATTCCCTGTGGTCCGCGGCGACCACCTTGCCGCCGAGAAGCTCGCAGCCAAGCTGCATGCCGTAGCAGATTCCCAGGACCGGGACATTCAGGTCGAAAATGCCCGGATCACAGCGAGGAGCCTCTTCCTCGTAGACACCCGATGGGCCGCCGGAAAGTATGATTCCCTTGAGCTGATGACGAGACAACTCCTCGCAGCTCGTATCGCATTTGAGGATTTCGCAATAGACGTGATGCTCCCGTACGCGACGGGCGATCAGCTGCGTGTATTGAGAACCGAAGTCTAATATTGCGACAAATTCAGGCACGAATTTAAATCCAGATAGATCATTGAAAGGCAGTCAGGCTGCTGGCTGACAAGGAAAAGATACCCTAGCGGGAGACGGGTCGGCAAGAGGATGGATTATTGTCGATCACGTCCGCCTTCGCGAAAAGGCTCATCGTAGGCCATCAATCCGTGGACTCCGCCTTCGCGCTGTGCTGAGGGCGTGCGTCTCTCGAAGCGGAGCTCATCGTTCTCCAGGGCAAGGTGAAGGCTCTCGACCGTGCTGTACCCCATATCCTGGAAGGACTGGCGCAGGCTCTGGGAGAGGTAGGGGAGGAGGTCATAGACGGAACCCTTGTCGACGACCAGGCCGGAGACTCCCTGGGCAACCTTGATGTTCTTATTGGAGTACATATAACGCTTTCCTCCGCCGCGCTCCATAGCCTCTACGGAGGCCATCCCCCTGTACTTCTTGACCCGGATTCCATCTTTGTAGAAATAGTCTCCTGGCGTTTCCTGCGTTCCGGCGAACATCGAGCCCATCATTCCAACATTGGCGCCAAGGGCCAGGGCCTTGCCGAGGGCTCCCGTATTGTTGATGCCGCCGTCAGCGACAACCGGGATTCCACGGGTTCTGCAGTACTTGGCGCATTGGTATACGGCGGTAGCCTGGGCACGGCCAACCGCCATGGTGTCCTGGGTGATGCAGATAGAGCCGGGTCCCATGCCAATGCGGATGCCGTCCGCTCCGGCTTTGATGAGGTGCTCGCATTGCTTTGTGGTGACCACGTTGCCGGCCAGGACGTCGACTTCCGGATAGGCCTTCTTGATTTCCTCGATCATCTCGATCTGGAAGACCGAGTCGCCTTGCGC
>CAJWMA010000143.1 GCA_913042995.1 uncultured bacterium
TCCTGGGCCTTGACCGGATTGCGCAGGCGAGTGAGACCTTCTCCCCGGTCCCATGAATCAGTATCGAGGATCACGATAACGGTCTCGCCGATCTCGATGACATCATCGTACTCGAGATCCGCCTTTTCAATCCGGCTGCCGTTGACAAAGGTTCCGTTCTGGCTCTTGAGATCAACCAGGCTGAAGCCAGACTCCATGGGAATGATGCTGCAGTGCTTGCGTGAAAGGATCCTGTCCCGGATAGGAACATCCACCCGCTTCGACCGCCCTACGATGATGGCGTGCTCCGGCAGGTCCAGGCCGCGTACGCAATCATCGAATATCATCAACCGCGCCATACTATCTCCTCAATTGCGAAGCATTCTACCGCAGGCGCACCCGTAGAAAAAGGTCAGGAACATCAGAGGGCTAAAAATTTGCGGCCGGGAATCGGCGTAAATACGGCCCTCTTTCATCAGGGACTGATAAAGCCTTGACTTGATTCATCCCGAAATATAAAACCTCTGCGTCGATGCGTCAGTGGAGAGACCATCCGTTGCTGTGGCCGTCCTGCCCCCTCACGGTCATGATCAAGGTGAAGAGAAAAGAAGAAAAAATGAAGAAGTGCCATAGGTGCGGGACCCCATGGCTGGGATACGGTGCCCAGCCGCGGTTGAGAGAGGTTTGCGAAGGGTGCGGCAAGACCCTGCACTGCTGCAATAATTGTCATCATTTCGACCATGAGCTGTCCCGTCAATGCACTCTCGATGGCACCTTCTGGGAGGGCTCGCGCGACGCGCAGAACTATTGCGAAGGTTTCGCCATGAGCGACTCGGTACGGAAAGAGGCCGAGGAGAAAGTGAGCAAGGCGGAAAACGCCTTCCACTCACTCTGGGAAAAATAAAAATATGCGCCTCAGGGCGCTCCGGGTTCTCAAGAGCCTACGGTTCTATTGAGCTTCAGGTTCTCGAGAATCCCGGTTTTTTTCAGTCCCCGGCGGGTCGCTGTCACAGGCTCGCCTCACCCTCTTCTCTTTGAAAAAGATATCCTTAATATCGCGCAGCGAGTAGCCGCTGCCGCTGAGTCCCTGGATTCGTTCAACCAGGTG
The DNA here is from genome assembly GCA_913042995.1 of uncultured bacterium. Classification (GTDB taxonomy): domain Bacteria; phylum Planctomycetota; class UBA8108; order UBA8108; family UBA8108; genus UBA8108. Next base: position 1,088 of record CAJWMA010000143.1, read on the forward strand.
AACTACTCGCGGGTGATAAAGGCGTTGCCCTCCCTCTGTCTGTCCCGCCTCTTCGATCAGCCCCTGGGTGACGTACCTGTAGAGCACCTGGTGTGAGATCCCCGCCTGCTTGAGAACATCTCCCGCCCTGAGATAATTTTCACTGCTTTTGCTCATAGCCCGGCCGGCTTCCCTCGCTTTCAAAACCACCTCAGATTATATGATCCCCGCGCGAACTTGACAATCAGGGGGAAAAAAGGGGAAAGTCTCCTCCCGGAAGTTGCTGAAGAAATTCCGCGTTCCCGCCTGGAGCCCTGCAGATGGAAAACGATACCCCATTCCCCTCGATCGAGATCTTCGAGGTTCTCACCTCGACCCTCGACAGCATCCACCAGGCGGCTGCTGAAGGGGCGCCTGAGTGGACCACCCACATCGCTCGTGAGCAGACACGGGGAAGAGGGCAGCAGGCGAGGCCCTGGTGGAGCCCCTCAGGGGCGGGGCTCTGGATGTCGACCTTGCTGCGTCCCAGCACCTCGCGAAAGACCTGGGGCGGCATAGCCCTGGTGGCGGGAACCGCGACGCGGTCCGCGTTGGAGTCGCTGGGCGTCAAGGACGTAGAGCTTCGCTGGCCCAATGATCTCTATGTCGACTCCCGCAAGCTGGGAGGCATCCTGGCGGAATCACGGTCCCTGTCAACCGGAGCGTGGATCTCCCTTGGAATCGGTATCAATATAGACCTGGAAAGCGGTGAGCTGCGCAAAGAGGCTCCTGGAGACCTCAGCGATACGATTATCTGCCTCCGTGAGGCGGGCCCTCCTTCCGAATCGGAGCCTGAAATCATCGCGCTGAGCATCCTTGAGGAGCTCAGAAGGCTCTATAGACGCTTCCAGCGGGGTGAAGCGCTCGCTGAGCTCCTTGGCGAGAGCCTGCGCCTTGATGGACGAAAGGTCAGCGTAGAACGAAGCGGAGAGGCTGCGCTGCTGGGGACCGCAACAGGCCTAGGAAAAAACGGTGAGCTCCTGGTGACGGATGAAGAAGGGAACAGCCATGAGATTGTCACAGCCGGGGTTTCCTGGGACGTCTGAGAAAATTTCCTGAAACCGGAAATAGCGGGTCGGCCTTATTTCGCAGCTGTGCGTTTCAGGTCGAAGATTCCGCGGTCGTACTCCGAGATGTAGGTGCTCTTGTAATCGTCCCCTACACATTTCCCCTCGAAGCTGTACTTACCGAAAAGGCCCAGGTCAGCGTAGCCGTCAACCTGGATCGTCTCTCCCTTCCTCTCCACCTTGACCTCATCGAGAGTGTACTGGTAAGGAATCGGTAGAGCCTTGGGACCATAGAGCGCGTGATAGCGAATGCTGTATTGAGAATCACTCTTGCGGGTAACGATGGCCCGAAGGTCACCATTGTGTCCGTTTTTACTGCTGCGCCACTCGCCTTTCCAGCAACCGTCAAATCCATCAAGCGGCCTGGTATGAAGCCGCCTGTCCCACTCCGCCTCAAAATTTGAGCAGGCGCTCAAGCCCAGGCAGGACAGCAGGCCGAGTAAGAATAACGCTCTTTTCATGATAGGTACCTTTCCTGCGGGAATCCTGAGAGAAGGGCGAGGCCCAAGGCTCCAGGTCAGCTCATCTCCCGACGACCCTCGAAAGCATCTGAAACTATATTCTTGCCAACATGTTCGAAGTGGCTTCCGCTCGGCATGCCGCGGGCGATACGGGTTACGCGAAGATCTTTGAATTCTGAAAACGACTCGCGAAGGTAAAGAGCTGTCCCCTCACCTTCAAAACTTGGATTCGTGGCGATGATGACCTCGGAAACTCCCCCTCCCCTGACTCGCTCCAGGAGCCCCTCCACCGTCAGGTCCTCCGGTTCAATGCCGTCAAGAGGAGCCAGCGCTCCCAGGAGTACATGGTAGATCCCATCGTAAGACCCCGACTTCTCTATAGCGTAAAGATCCCGGGCCTGCTCAACGATACAGATCTTGCTTCCATCTCTCGCCGTATCGGAACAGATCGAACAAAGCTCTCCCTCGGCAAAATTGAAGCAGCTCCTGCAATAGGTTACCGTCTCCTTGACGTCCCGTATGGCATCGGCCATTTCCAGGGCATCGTCGCGGGGCAGACGCAGGATGTGATGAGCCAGCCTCTCCGCCGTCTTGCTGCCAATACCCGGCAGCCTCTGCAACTCCTTCACCAGCTTATCCAGCGCAGGGCTCTTGAAATCCATTCTTCCTCACACTCCTGTCAACTCAGAACAGCCCGGGAAAACCCCCTGCGAGGCCGCCCGTGGCGCTGTCCATCTCTTCATTCATCATCTCCTTGGACTTGCCAACGGCCTGGTTGATCGCCGCGATCAGCAGGTCCTCGAACATTTCCAGATCCACCTGTCCATCATCTCCAGCCTGCAGAACACCCGGATCGATTGAAATTTTCACGATCTCCTGCTGGCCGTTGACAGTAACAGAAACAAGCCCCCCTCCGGACTGCTCCTCGATGTACCGGCCCTTCAGGTCATCATTGACCCGCTCCATATCTTTCTTCATTTTCGAGACCTGCTTGAGCAGGTCTCCCATACCCTTCTGGTTCATCTTTTTATTCCTGCTATCTTTTCAGCGTGAAAATCAGTTCACCTTGCGACCGTTGAAAATTTCGAGGGTCTTACTCACCTCAGAATCTTCCTCAGCATCCTGCTCCGTATTTTTCGGCAGGTCGGAAGCCTCGTGAACGGCCTCTTCTTCGCCGCCGGAAACTTTGCGACCGGCCTTTTCTTCGCCGCCGGAAGCCTCCGAGGGACCATCTTCCGCCCTGCAGATACGAACACCCCAGGAGGCTCCCGTCAACTCCAGGACAACCTGCTGAATTTCTTTGATGTATTCAGGCTGCTGCAGCTGGTTAAAGCCCAGGGGGTTCTGAACAAGGATGCAGAACTCGCCGGGCTGCCCGGATGGTTCCAGGCGAGCGCCTTCAAGAAAAGCCGAGACGAGACCGCTCCTCTTTCCAAGGGTACTGACAAGCTCGTTCCACAAATCGGAGAGCTTCTTGTAATCCGGCTCGGAGGAAGCCTGCCGAGGTTCAGCCCGCGGCGGCTCGGCAACCGCTACAGCGGTATCTTCCTGCCGCTCCTCCCGCTGCCTGGCCTGCGGCCCTCCTCCTCCTCCGCTGCCGGGCGACGCAGGACGCGGCGCGGCCTCGGACCGCGGGAAGCCCTGGGCCTGTGGCGATCCTCCTGAGGCGGCCCCGCCGCCGGGAACGTGTCCAGTACCGGAAACCTGCCCGATTCTCTGCTCCATCTGTTTCAGCTCCCCCAGCGCCTTATCCAGCGCTCGCGGATCTTCCAACCGGGCAAGCTTCACCAGGGCGACCTCGACAGCAATGCCTGGATAGGCTGAAGATCTCAGCTGGCTGGCTGTCCCGAGAAGAATCTGCAGGCAGCCGATCATCCTGTCAATCTCGCCGCCCGCGGCATCCTCCTCGCCCCCCTTGAGACAGTTCACGAGCTCCTCGTGCAAGCGCTCGATGACCTGCTCTATCAGCACGGCTGGATCAGCGCCTGACTGGAAGCAGGCCCGCACAGACCCCAGCGCGGACGCGGCATCCCGGCCGATCAGGGCCGCCAGGAGTTCGTCGAGGCTGCTGGTCGACACCCGTCCCGTGAGCTTGTCGAGTCCATCCTCTGTGAGCTCTCCCTCGCAATAGGTCATCAACTGGTCGAGCAGCGTCTGGGAATCTCTCATCCCCCCCCGGGAATAGCGGGCGATCTTGCCGAGCAACTCCTTGCCGGCCTTTCGCTTCTCAGCCTTGCAGATCTGGGCAAGACGCTTGACCGTGTCCTCTTCCGTGATCGGCTTGAAATCAAACCGCTGACAACGCGAGAGAACCGTATCGGGAATCTTGTGAGGTTCGGTGGTGGCGAAGAGGAACTTGACGTGCGATGGAGGCTCCTCGAGAGTTTTCAAGAGCGCGTTGAAAGCCTCACGGGTCAGCATATGAACCTCATCAATGAGGTAGACCTTGTAATCTCCACGCGAAGCCGGCCGGTTGACCCCTTCGATAATCGCCCGGATATCGTCGATGCCGCGATGGGATGCGCCATCGAGCTCGATTACATCGATGTCCTGGCCGGAATGAATCGCCTCGCAGACGCCGCATTTGTCGCAAGGACTTGCCCGCTCCTCCTCTGGCCGGTCACCGTCGCTGGCCGCAGGACAGTTGATCGCCTTGGAAAAGATTCTCGCCATCGAGGTCTTGCCCACCCCCCTGGGGCCGGCGAAGAGATAGGCGTGGGCCATTCGATCCTGGAGAATCCCGCCGCGGAGAGTCCGGGCGACGGATTCCTGGCCAACCACCTCTTCGAATTTCCTCGGCCGGTACCGGCGAGCGATGACTTCGTATTTCATCCACGTCCTCAACTACAGGCACGGCGCGAACGCCGCAGAGACAGCCTCGATGCTCAGGTCGAAAAAAGGATTCTAACCGACAGGGGAATATCGTGCAGACGAAAAACCTGCGTCCCGGCGAGAGGAAAAAGAGTGAGGGCACATAAGGAAATCCCAGGTGGGCTGCTTCCGTTAGGATCTGACCCGTTATCCGAGCACCTTATTGCCCTCATAAGTCCAGGCGACCTCATCGACAACCCGGACCGGCATTCTATCGACAGAGCCAAAAGACCACAAGCCCGAACGAAGATGGATGCAGCATGTTGACAGCATGCATGCTCGACAAGCATCATCTTCATCCTTGCTGAAACTGAACGAGAAGCTCATCAGCCCACCATCACTTTTTCACGGAAACCGCGACATGACCAATCGAACCATCTGCCTGCTTGTCTTCTGCTCCGGATTTTCAGCCCTGCAGGGTTGCCTCTCCAGCTCTACGGGTTTCGAAAGCATCCGCATCTTCCTCGACAGCAACGCTGACGCGATCGTCCTCGAGGGAGAGACCGGCTCGAAGCTGCTCGTCAGCCCGCGCCTGCAGGGGAGAATCATGACAGCCAAGGTCGGCAGCGTCGAATCAACCGGCCTGGTACCGCAGAAAACCATCAAGGAAGGCGAAAGCCACGCGCACTTCAACAACTTTGGAGGAATCGACCGCTTCTGGATCGGCCCCGAGGCGGGGCAATACGGCGTCTACTTTCCGCCCGGAGCGAAGGAACTTACAAGAGACAATTGGCAGGTCCCTGCCTCGTTTGACACAGGCGCGTTCACCGTCTTAGAAAAAAACGAACGGACAGTCCAGCTCCACAAAGAGATCGGGGTGACCAATCTCCTGGGAGTTGAATTCAAGACCACGGTCACCCGGGAGATCGGCCTTATCCCCTCCTCCTCCCTCGACACCGAATTGGGAATCGAGCTCCCTGCCGGCGTCAGCTACCTCGGCTGCTACTCCGACAACCGGCTCACCAACACCGGAAAAGACTGGGACCCCAAGACCGGCCTGGTCGGCATCTGGATCCTGGGAATGTTCAACGCCTCCGACCAGTCAGCAGTGATCGCTCCCTTCAAGTCGGCTGCGGGCGGCAAGCCCCCCTACAGTGACGCCGCCTATTTCGGAAAGGTGGCTGAAGACCGCCTGAAGGTCATTGACCAGTCGGTCATCTTCCGGGGAGATGCCAGGAAGGTCGGCAAGTTCGGAATCAGCCAGGACCGCACCACGGGACTCGCCGGCTCCTTTGATTTTGGCCGCAACCTCCTGACGGTGGTCCGCTTCAACGTTCCGCAGACCATGGAGCGCTACGGAAACTCCACCTGGAACGTAACCCAGGAGGAGCCCTACTCAGGCGATGCCTTCCAGAGCTTCAACCACGGAGACGGCGAGAACCCAGGCGGGGTGGCTGCGGATGCCTTCTTCGAACTCGAGAGCGCCTCGCCGGTCAGGCCGCTGCGTAAGGGAGAGAGCATCAGCCACCGTCACGCCACCTACCATTTCCAGGGTCAGAGGAAAGAGCTCAACAAGCTGGCCTCGAAAATCCTGGGCGTAAGCCTCGACAAGGTCCAGGCGGCCATGTGGCCGGCCGGCTCCTGAGACCGTCTAACTGAAACCCGAACCAGAACTATCCGGAGTAAACAAGATGAGTGAGCGCTTCAATCTTTCAGGGCAGGCCGCCCTCGTAACAGGAGGAGCCAGCGGAATCGGCAAGGCGATAGCCCAGGCGATCGTCGAGGCCGGCGGCAGGGTCTGGATCGGCTCGCGCACGGCTGAGAAGGTCGAGTCAGCCATTTCCGAGCTGAGAGAGATTACCGGCGCCGGTGAAGGTGATGTCCTCGGGGCCAGCCTCGATGTGACCGACGACCAGAGCGTAGAGAAGACCACCGCAGACACCCTGGAGGCCTTCGGCCGCATAGACATTCTCGTCAACTCAGCCGGGATCATCATCAAGAAGCCAACAACCGAGCTGACACTGGAGGAATTCAACACGGTTCACGAATCACATGTAACCGGGACCCTTCGCTGCTGCAAGGCGGCTGCCCCGGCGATGACAGGGCAGGGCTCGGGCTCTATCATCAATATCGCCTCGATCAGCTCCTTCGTCGACCTGGTGGAGGTCACCGCCTATGCCGCCGCCAAGAGCGCGATCCTGGGGCTCACCCGCAGCCTCGCCAATGAATGGGCAAAGCACGGAATCCGTACCAACGCCATCGCCCCGGGATTCATTCCAACCGATCTGAACCGAAAATTTCTCGAGGGGACGGAGCGTGGACGAAGAATCATTGAGAAAACTCCCATGGAACGCTTCGGAACGGCAGATGAAATTGCCGGCGCGGCGGTCTTCCTCTCGAGCCCGGCCGCCTCCTTCATCAACGGCCACACCCTGGTGGTCGATGGCGGCTACCTGGCCTGCGGCATAGGCGACTCCTACGCTCCCTGGGCCCGGCCGGAAGAAGAATAATCCTCAGCCGGGCTCAGCTCCTGATCACCCAGTCCGCCTGGCGAAGGACTGCGTTCGGCGAGTTCTTCAGGCGTTCGTACCAGACCGAGATCAGCGATCCATCGGCAAATTCAACGGTGCTGGGATAGCCGAGATCTCCGGAATGGCCATCGCCTGAAATCACCATGGCCTCTGACCAGGTCTTCCCCTCGTCACTGCTCACCCGCGCCTGGTTTCCCAGGGGCTTGCGGCGATGACCATAGCTCATCAGCAGTCGGCCGTCCCCAAGACGCTGCAGATGCGAGGGAAGGCCCCAGACGCCAATCGAGCGCGGCGTCGACCAGGTCTTCCCGCCATCGGCCGAGTGGCTCTGGAGGGTCTCGCCGCTGTTCTTCTTGTTGTGATTGCGTATATGAACCACGATACGGCCGCTTTCACACTCGATCGCGTTGAGCTCGTGGTAGTTGGCCTTATCGTCGCCGTCGCGAACAGGAAGATCCGTCAGGTATTCCCAGGTCTGGCCATCATCGACAGACTGCGCGAAGCCGACCTTGTCTCCCTTCCACAGCTGCTTGCCCGCGTAGAAGATCCTCCCATCGGAGAGCTCGATCGGGCCATGCGGGCTGTTCAGGATACTGCGATAGCGTCCCGACCAGGAGATGCCTCCGTTGGTGGAGCGAATCATCCAGACACCGAGGCTCGCCTTGCGAGCCGGCCGCGAGAGACGATTGTGCGCCGCCTGCCACCGCTCGAGCCGTTTCTCATCCCATGAGCCGGGCTTGGCCTCAGCCGCCGCCAGCATCGGTTCGTAGGCGTTGGAGGTGAAGGTCGTGATCAGCATGGCGCCGCTGGAGGTTTCGAGAACCCCGGCATCGCGATCATCGATCCCGCCATCCATCACCACCCGGGGATAGCTCCAGCTCAGGCCGCTGTCATCCGAGCGCATCAGCTCGACACGGCCGAAGGGACAGACATGACTCTCCCTGCCGCCTGAGCAGACCAGCAGCAGCTGACCGCTGACGCGGGCGGCCAGCGTCGGCCAGCCGTGGTACCGGCCCGGGTTCTGGGAGATCACCCTCCGCTCAGTCACCTCAGCCTTCACCGCGGCCCAGGATGTTCGCCCCGACACGACAATGGCAGTGCCGCCGAGTAACGTCGACTTCAGAAACTTCCGGCGTTCGATCCTGTCTCGGCTCATACCTGCCTCGTTAAAATGGCGGAGAGGGGGGGATTCGAACCCCCGGCGGAGTTGCCCCCGCACATGCTTTCCAAGCATGCTCCTTCGGCCGCTCGGACACCTCTCCTGTTATTTCATATCTGAACTCAAATCTGGCGGAGAGGGGGGGATTTGAACCCCCGGAACCCTTGCAGGTTCACCGGTTTTCGAAACCGGCCCGTTCGGCCACTCCGGCACCTCTCC
>CAJWMA010000144.1 GCA_913042995.1 uncultured bacterium
GGCTCGCCCTGGAGGCTCGGCAGGATGCAATCGGTCAGCAGCGCCGCGGTCGAGGGGAGAGCCGCCGGGGAGGTGTCCTTGACTTCATGGGCAACGCGAACCGCTCCGGCTCGCTCTTTCCCGCTACCTGTTTTTCTCTTTTGCGACATATTCAACTCCCGCTATTGCGATGCGGACTCCCTATCGTCCCTGGCCCGGAATCGGGCCGAAGAGAAAGCGAGGACCTGTCGACCTCCGCCCCGAGATGAGGCCGGAGACGGTTTATTTCGGCGGCTTCGGCGCCGCCGACCCAGAAGCCTGAGATCCCGGCTGGAAGGTCATGAAGATCGACCGTCCCCTTCGTCGCGCGAAGCACCCCCTGGAGCGCGGCCTCGAGCTGGAGATAGTTCCCCGGCCAGGGGTAGGTGGCCAGCGCCCCGAAGGCTTCGGGGCTGAACTCACGGCCCCCTGGAGAGCTATCGATCTCGCAGGCCTGGTGATCAAGCAGACTACCCAGATCCCGCATCCTTCGGCGCAGCGGGGGAACCGTAATAACAGAGCGGCTGAAACCTTCAAAGAGGCGCCGCGAGTAAAGTCCAGCCCGGGTGAAAGCCGCAAGGTTCCTTGGGCTCGACAACAGAAGCCGCGCCGGGAAGCTTCCCTCGAGGTAATCGGCAAGCCGACCCTGCAATCGCAGGGAGAGCTCTTCGCACCGGGAAAGGTAGCAGGTACCGCGCGCGGAACCCTCCTCTAGCCGCAGAAAAACTCCCTCCAGTTCGTCCTCGAAAGACCTCGAGCAATCCACCGCCTCGAAGGGCAGGTTGCCCGCCTTTGACCCCGCATGGATGAAACGAGCGATTCGCTCTTTGCCGACACCCCTCTCGCCCATCAGGAGAACGGACCCTTCCGACTCAATAGCCGCCATGACGGCCGCGCGAAGTTCCACCGCAAGTGAGCTTGACCCGCCCAGGACCCCGGGGCCATGCGTTTTCAGCGACTGCGCATCCGGCAATCTGCGCCGGCGGACGCCGCCGGGCATGAGAAACCCGAAAGTATTGGGATCCAGGTGATCTGGCATGGTTCAACATCCGCTTGATTCAACAGCTTCTTCGCGGTTGAAGGCGCTACGCGGGCTGTTCGCTCGCTATAACTGCCCTGACCGCCAATCCGCCTGACAGCGATTGACAAACCCCAAAACCCAGTGCCAGAGAAGTATATGGCCTGTTAGGAACACCGTCAAACCACCCTGAACGCCGATAAAAGAGCTCCCTGCGGCCTCCAGACGGCTCTTCTGCCAGCATCCTGACCGAGGCTTCGCCCCCAACGGTTGTTTTCGGAAGTTCAGATAGTCCGGGAAACTCAGGCTGAGGTGCTGGTAGCCAGAGCCTCCATCTCGTCTGGATCGTAAGACTCCAGCGAAACAGCGACTCTCTTCGACACCCCGCGCTCCTCCATGGTGATTCCGTAGAGCGTGTCGGCCTGGCCCATCGTCACCTTATTGTGGGTGATGATGATGAACTGGGTATTTTCCAGGAAGTCATCCAGGAGAACCGTGAACCTTCTCACATTGGTATCATCCAGAGGCGCATCCACCTCGTCCAGGATACAGAAGGGGCTGGGCTTCGACTTGAAGATGGCCAGCAACAGAGCGATGGTGGTCATCGTCTTCTCACCGCCTGACATCAGCGCGAGAGTACGAAGCTTCTTGCCGGGAGGCCGGGCGACAATGTCAATCCCCGCCTCCAATATGTCCACCCCCTCCTCGAGGACCAGCTCGGCGCGACCGCCGCCGAAGCATTTTCGAAAGAGGTCCTTGAAGTTCAACTGGACGGAGTCAAAGGTCTCCTGGAAGAGCTCCCGGCACTTCACGTTGAGCTCCGCGATGACGGCCTGCAATTTTTTAGAGGCATCCTCGAGATCAGTCTTCTGGTCCATCTGGAATTTGTAGCGTTCCTCGAGTTCCTCCAGTTCCTCTAACGCCTCGAGGTTCACGTTTCCAAGTCGTCTCATCTTTCCCTGCAGATCCTTCAGCTCTTCCGCGGCCGCGGCGCCATCCCAATCCGGCAGGGGCTTGAGGAATCGTTCCTCATCGCTCAACTCCTCAGGCTCATCAGCCGACTCGCTGTCTTCCTCCCGGACCCCGGACTCATCTTCCTGCCCGGATCCTTCTCCACCGTCAGCGGGAACTTCAGAACTCTCCGCGCAACCCTGGACGACAGGTTCCCCGGCGACCTCAAGCCCGGGCTCACAGGTCTCCTCGATCGTTTCCCAGTCAGGCGCGTTCACAACCAGGGCCTTCAGATCGAGACCGTACTCCTCTTCGATTCTATCGAGCGCCGTCTCCCGGCGATGACGCTCCTCCTGGTCTTTCAGGCTAATGGATTGTTTCCTCTCGGTGTGTTCGCTGATCCTGGCCCGAACGCTCTCGCATTGCCGGCGGATCGCATCTTCTTCCCGCGCGAGGGCCTGTTCGCTCTCGTCGAACTTATTGAGCTCATCGACCAGGCCGGTCTCTCTCTCGCCCAGTTCCAGCAACCTCGCGCGCGAATCAACCTGCTCATTGCGGGTCTGGGAGATTCGTTCCTCGCTCAGACGGCTGGCCTCACGCAGATCAGCGCACCTGGATTTCTGGTCGTCCAGGTTCCTGACATGCTTATCGAAGAACTCCCTGAGATTCCTGTCTTCATTTTCCACCTTGCCCAGGGCAACCCTGGCCTCCGAGGCATCATCTTTCGCGCCATCTGCCCTGGCAGACAGGGTCTCGAGCTCCAACTCGATTCGCTCGATCGAAGCCTCCGCTTCGGCGCACTCTGAATCCAGGCGAGCGATCTCTCCGGAATAATCCGCTTCTACAGAGGTCTTGCGGGCTCTCTCCACCTTGATCTCTTCCAGCTCACGCCGGCTGACCTCGAGCTCTCCCTCGAGCTTCTCAAGCTCTCGCGCAGCCTGGGCGACCTCTCCCTCGCAAACCAGGACCCGTCTCCTCACCTCATCGGCCGAACGATCCTTGTTCTTCAACGCCAGCTTGAGCTGCCCCAGCTTCCGGCGGAGGCCGTCAATACCCCGACTCAAGCCATCGCACTCTTCCTCTCTCGTCCTGATCGACCTGCTGAGGCTGTCAAGCTCTGCCGCATCAACCGCCCCGCCGGAGCGGGTTCCGGGAACCGAGAGTCCTCCCCAGGGCTCGAGCAGCTCCCCGCTGGAGGTCACGAGCCGGTACGCCCCAGCCCCGTTCCTGACGAGAGAGAAGGCTGTCTCGATGTCCTTCACCAGGACAACATCTCCAAGAAGACGATCGGCGATTCTCTCGAAGCCGGCCCTGACCTCGACAAGCTCTCGAAGAATCCCGACCACGCCCTCAACCTCCGGCAGCACGCCAAGGTCGGGCGACTCGACCCGGTCGAGCGAGATGATGCCGGCAGATTCTCCATCTTCGCGCCGGACACGCCCAAGCAACTCAAGAGCCCCCTCCTGTCCCTCTACGACAACCGCATGGCGCATCTCTCCCAGGGCCGCATCCAGCGCCATGGCACAGGACTCATCAGCGCTAATGAGAGAACCTACGCTCCCATGAACCTGGCCGGCGGAACCCAGCTCGCCCGAGCGGCGGGAGAAGACAGCGGAGCTGTCCTGCAGAGAGTTCAGGGCCTCAAACCGCGATGCGTCTCGATTCAATTCCTGGCGGAGATCCCGGAGTTTCGCCTCCTGCTCCTCGATCCGTACCTCGAAGACCCCCATGGCGTGGGCGATCTTCCCGCGCTCGGATTCCACCTGGTCGAGCGCCGCGTTGCTCTCCATAGTTTCCTTATTGAGACCGCCGCCGCCTGTCGCGCAGCGCCCAAGAGCCTCCTCCTGCCGGATGATCAGCCCCTCGTAGTGGGCCTCCCTCTTCTCGAGCGCCTTCAGGTCAGCCGCCGTCTGCACCAACAGGTTGTAGGTCGTAGCCCTCTCCTGGAGGCCCTCAACCAGGCCTTCCTTGCGTGCGTCAAGTACGCTCCTGGACTCCGCCAGCAGATCGCGGCGAAGCTTCAGCTCTTCCTTTGCATTCCTCAGCAGGGCCCGGCATCTCTCGATCTCCGAGTCGACCCGGCCAAGCTTCTGGCGTTCTTCTTCCACCTGGCTCTCCGTCCGCCGCAAGCTGGCGACGGTCTGCTCGAGATCCCGCTTCCTGTTTCTCTCTTCTTCAACAAGCTCTACGTAACGCTTGTCAGCCTGGTTGATCTTCTCCATCGTTCGCTCGCGGGCGATCCGCTCACCCTCCACCTCATCCCGCGCCGCCTGGAGTTTCCCGCGAAGCTTCTCACGCCCCCCCCGCTTCAGCTCAATCGAGGCGCCCAGGCCCTCGAGCTCTTGTTCTAATTCGCTGATCTGGGCAAGCACCGCATCGAGGCTGGTGGTCAGTCTCGAGCCCTCATCCAGGGAGCCAAGGTACGCCTCGAGAGCGATCCGCACTCGCAGATCCTTGATGCGTTCGGCATAGGCCCGATACCTTCTCGCTTTGCTGGCCTGGGCCTTTACGCGTCGGACCCTCTTGCCAACCTCATCGATGAGGTCCTGGAGCCGGTCGAGATTGTCCTCTGTTCGCAGCAGGGCCCTGAGACTCTCAGCCTTCCTGAGCCTGTACTTCGAGATGCCGGCCGCCTCTTCAAAAACCACACGCCTGTCGGAATTGGTCGCCTGCAGGAGAACGTCGATTTTTCCCTGTTCGAGGATCGAGTAGGAGGTCGCTCCGAAGCCGGTATCCAGGAAGAGATTCTTGATATCCTTGAGACGACAGCGGTTCTTGTTGATGAGGTATTCGCTCTCACCGCTTCGAAACAGTCTTCGGGTGATGGCTACCTCCGAGAAGTCGATGTCGAAATACCGATCTGTATTGTCGAAAACGACAGTGACCTCGGCATAGCCCAGCGGCTTGCGATTCTGGGTTCCACCGAAGATGACGTCCATCATCTCAGTCCCCCTCAGACCCTTGGCAGACTGGCTGCCAAGAATCCACTTGAAGGCATCGACGACATTGGACTTTCCGCAGCCATTGGGACCGACAATTCCGGTTATACCCGGTTTGAAATCGAGGCTCGTTCGGTCAGCGAACGATTTGAAGCCTACGAGTTCTAGCTTCTTTAGATGCACCTTGACCGTCTCTCTTCACTTCAAGTTCACGCCTGGCATGGTCCTCCTCGAACCATCACCGCCAGCGGCGGATTTTCACTTCTTCAATTCCGTAATAGTCGAATCTTTCCTTGTCTCCCGCGCCGGCTGTTTTTCCCGGGTGGACAGCGTCAACGCCTCAGAGAGAAACTCTGAGAACCTCCGCGGCCCCAGCCCGGCCAGGTCCAGTCCCTTCCCCACGACTCCTCCGCGGGGAACAACGTGCCTCAACAGGTCGGCATCAAATTCGATGGCCTTCAGCGGATCCTCCTCACGAGTCCGCACTCCATCGGTATACAGATGTCCAGCCTCTGCGAGGGCCGAGACATATTCCGGGTAGAGGCGCCCATCCATCTCCTGCAACCGCAGGAGCTCACCCCTGTTGAGGCTCTCCTCGAGTACAAGCCTCAGGCCAAGTCGCCCCTCCTCAGCCTCCAGCTTGGCGCCGAGCCTTGCAACGAGCTCCCTGCCCTTGTCCAGCGCCGCCGCAGACTCGTGTAATTGAGAGCCTGCCAGGTAGCTGACGCATTCGTTCAGGCCCACCAGGCCGACAATGCCCACAGCCTCATTCTCCAATCCTCCGGAAAGCATCCCCAGGGATTCTTCGGCCCCGGAGTGAAGTCTCGAGAGGAAACGGGACTTCTCGAGAAGTCCCTTCACCGCAAGATCAACCAGCTCATCCAGCTCGCTCTCTATACTCGCGGCGGAGTCTCGCGCTGACCGATAGGCTGCCCGGGGAAGATTGAGAGTCACCTTTCCCGCAACAATCCCGTCGTCGGGGAACCTTCCACAACCAGGCGGTAACAGGCTGACAGCAGCACCCGCCGCAACAAGCTCACACAGCCTGCCGGCCAGGACAGAGAGCTCTCCAGGTTCGGCTGGCAGAAGCCTGATGACCAGCGCCGGCGTGGAGCCCTCCGCGCGTACCGTTTCAACCAGGGCCTCGAGAGCTTCCAGGCAGCCTGGGCCGGCGCAGTCGAGTTGGAAGACGGTGTCCCCGGAAAATATCCCCCGGCGCCACCCCGAGGATTCAGCGCGGCTGACCAGGATCTCCCTGGAGACCTGCTCCTGGAGCTCCGGCAAACGATCACCAAGATCCTCATTCCAATCGGACAGAAGCCTGTAATAGCGAAGCGGGTTTCCCAGGCTATGAAGATAGAACCTGCCGTTTCGATGGCCCCGGGCCACCTCCGGCGAATACATTTCCCCGAGCGAATACTGCAGGAGCAATTGCCGGGAGATGCCCTTCTCGATGGCTCGCGGGCCCTGCCTGGCCTCTACACGGATCAGCTGCTCGATGTCGTAGCGCGGCAGGCTGAGCGGAGCCTGCTTCTTCAGCTTGGCATCATAGCCGCGCTCAAAGAGCTCATTGTCGACCAGCTCCCTGATCAACGCTGTCGAGATGAGCAGGATCCCAGTCCGCAGCACCTTTGCCTCTACGCTCGCCGCGACCTCCTCAGCTACCGCAGGATCAAGATCAGCCTCCCGAATCAAGGCCGCCGTGATGCGGGACTTGCTCCAGCCAGAGACTCCAGCATCGGTCTTCTCAACCGAAGGCAAACCCTCGGCCCCTGCCTCGCGGCCGGAGCCTGCATCCCGTTCCCTGCGCACCTCGAGCGTCTCGCGGAGAATCTCGCGCTTCCTGCGATAGAGGATGTAGGACTTGGCCGCCTCGCCGCAATCCGGCCGCGCCATCAGGACCTTCTCCACGACATCCTGGATTTCTTCTATGTGGGGTACGCCATCGCGCCGATCACCCGCGCTCTCTGCCGTGAGGAAGTGCTCCACAACCTCCGCCAGCTCACGCGCATAGGCTCTGTCTCCCGTCCCCACCGAGAGCTGCGCCCGGTGGATGGCATCGGAAATCTTATCAAGATCGAAAGGGACAACCCGGCTGTCGCGCTTTCGCACTTCGCGAATTCTGCTCATGACATTGCGCAGGAGCCGCACCGGCCCTGCCGTATTCTCTGCGATGGTTCGTCTGTCTGTAGAGACCCGCAACAGTGTCACACAATTAGGGGGCAATGCTCAATACCACTCAGCCAAGGACTTCATCTTTTTGCTCCGCCAGCGCGGGGGATACGCTGTCGGGTTGCGAGCGCCGAAGAGGCTCTACCGTCTGGTGGAATTGTTCCACGTCAGTAAATTCACGATAGACCGAGGCGAAGCGCACATAGGCCACCTGGTCGATATCCTTGAGAATTTCACTCACGTGCTCTCCCACCGAACGAGTGCTGACCTCGTTGTCGTACTTCTCAAAGACCTCGGCCTCAACCCGGCTGGCAATCGACTCGAGCTGTTCCTCCGATATGGGCCGCTTCTTACAAGCGACGCGAAGCCCCTGGAGAATTTTATCTCTGTTGAAATGCTCACGCCGCTGGTCCTGCTTAACCACGAGACGAGGGGCGGCCTCGATACGCTCGTAGGTGGTAAACCTCTTGTCGCAGGTGAGACATTTACGCCTTCTGCGAATAGAACGCCCTTCGCCTATTACACGCGAATCGACAACCCTGTCGTTGTCCTTCTTGCAAAAGGGACACTTCATAGACTACCTGCTCCTCTTGTAAAATCGGCGCACACGCCCAGTCCCGGAGCCCAGAAACGGCCATCCCGGAAAGGTCGCTAAGATACGCTGACTAACCTGAGACGCCTCCAGCAGTTGGAGCGTCTCATCACATTCTCTTCTTTTTTCTTCACTTCTGTCCCACTACCTCTGGGACGGGTACATTAATTAACACACAACCATCGGTGGTGCAAAGGTTAATGTTATCGGAGCAGGGCTTTTTACCCCTACTTGCCGATGCAGAAGCTCGAAAAGACGTGGTCAAGGACCTCATCGGGCGTCACCTCCCCAATGAGGTCCTCCAGGCTCCTCAATGCGTCGCGCAAATCAGCCGCCGCCAGCTCCAGCCCGGAGTCAGCGGCAAGGGCTTCTCCTGCCCTCTCAACCCCCTCCATGGCGAGCAGAAGAGCGGCCTCCTGGTGCGCGCTCACCAGGAATCTCGCAGGCTCCCCTCCCAACGCTCCAGGCCGCCCGTCTGCCCCGGCCAGGCTCCGCACGGCGGCGCGCAACCCCCTGAGCCCTGTCCCATCCAGCGCGCAGACCAGCAGCGCTCCCGGATAGTTCGAAGCGAGAAGATTGTTCGCCGCTTCATCCAGCAGATCCACCTTATTGAAAACCAGCAGCTTAACCTTCGCATCGAGCGCCTGGAAGGCATCTATGCCCGCGGCGGTATCCCCGGAAGCATCGACAAGCCAGAGGACTCCATCCGCATGCTCCAGCTCCAGGCTGGTCAACCGCTCTACGGCCCCCCTTGTCTCGGGACTCATGTTCCTGTCAAGCCCCGCAGGCTCGCCTCTCTCCTCCCCCGAGTAGCTCCCGGCGAGGTCCACCCAGGTCACATCGACCCCACCTTCAGAGCTCGTCCCGCGCACAGGATCGCGGGTGGTTCCCGCAAGCTCGGAAACAAGCGCCTCCCCACGGCCGAGGATGGAATTGAGAAGACTCGACTTCCCCGCGTTGGGATAGCCCGCCAGCACGCAATGAAAAGAGCCCGGGGCGGCCATTCGCAGCGAGGATGACCGCCTCAGTCCGTCGACCGCATCGCCGACCTCTTCGATCTTCCGCGCCAGCCTCCCCCCGGAGATCTCGGGCAGCTCCTCGTCCGCGAAATCTATACAGGCCTCCAGCAGGGCGAGGGTCTCGATCAGGTTGTCCGCGATAAGCCGAACAGCATCTCCAAACTCTCCAGAGAGCCCCCGGCGCGCGGCCTTCAGCTCAGCCTCCTCGGAAGCGCTGATGACCTGGGCAACGGCCTCGGCCTGGGCGAGGTCGAGGCGGCCGCTGCGAAAAGCGCGCAGGGTGAACTCGCCGGGACCGGCCCAGCGCACGCCATCCTGGACGACAAGAGCCCGGGCTATCATCCCCTGCACCGGCAGGCTGGCCGGCAGATGCAGCTCAACAACATCCTCACGCGTATAGGATCTCGGCGCCCTGTAGACGACCGCCCATGCATCAAAAGCTCCCCCATCGACCTCTAACCGCAGCTCGACTCCGCCGTAGCCCGGACAGTCCTCAAGGGCCGCGGACGAGGAGGAGATCCTGCCGACGGCAGCGACCGCGTCCGCGCCGCTGAGACGCAGCAC
>CAJWMA010000145.1 GCA_913042995.1 uncultured bacterium
GGGAGACCTGAGAATAAGAGGGTTCAAAGGGGGCTCGTCCTTTCCCCGCCTCGGCCACTGAGGGCGTCCTGGCAGCCTGAGGAGAAGAGAAGTGCATAAAATCCGCCTGGCCCTGTTCGCATTGCTGGCATTTTCTGCTGTTCAGGGATGCGGGCATCTACCGATGCGTGAAGGAATTGAGGGCGTTTCGGATCGTCCTGCTCCGGCGGTTGAAGGAGCACTCGATGTGTTGCGGCCGGCTTACCCGCCAGGTCCGCTGACCCTGGAGTCTCTGGATGGAACCTCGTCGTGGCAGCGAAGCAGATTTGGCTTCCAGGTCTATTGTGATCAGGCCGGTGACTTCAGGGGCATTAGCGGAGAATACTACAGGTCCTTGCGCAGCAAAGGGGCCATTGCGCGCCCCTTGATCGCGGTCTCTCCAATCCTGGGAGGGGAAGGAGAGGATTATCTCGTTGCCCGCTTTATTGCGCGGGAGTGTTGTCGTTGGGGGTTTTCAGCTTATTTTCTCTACCAGGAGCGATCCATATTGTCTCCTTCCAGGGATGCGCTTGGGCTCGAGGCACGAATGCGCCGGGTGGTGAGAGACAACATCAGCGCCCTGGATGCTTTTTCAACTCTCGATGAGATCGATTCTGAACGAATGGGATCCTTCGGCGTCAGCCTTGGCGCGATCAGGAATGTCGCCTTCATTGCCGCTGAACCGCGATTGAAGGTAAATGTGCTCTGTCTTGGCGGATTGGATCTAGGTGCGATCATCAAGGAATCGAGGGAGAAGATGGTATTGCGATACCGTTCAATCCGAAAGGAGAGGGAGGGAATGTCACCTGGCGAGCTCGAGCTCGAATTCCAGCAGTATTTCTTCTCAAATCCCGAGAGATTGGCTGCGAGTATCTCCCCGGGAGAGGTGCTGCTTTTCCTGGCTGTCTACGATGAGGTGGTTCCCTACACTGAAGGGCTGGATCTTCGTCGGATGTTAGGGGGTCCGGAGGCTTACCTGTTGCCTTTGGGCCATTACACAGCCTTTGCCTCCGCTCCCTGGATTACTTCAACTGCTCTCGAGTGGGTGTCTACAGGCTTACACAAACTCGGACACCCGGCAGCAGCCCGGAAGAAATGGCCTAAGTGACTGTCATTCAGCAAGGTAGGTAATCCGTTCGAATTGGCTTAGATCTTCACTTTGCGGGCTGTAAAATTGGTTCTGCGGATTCGATTCGTATTTGATTGACTTGTTTTCGGGGTGCCCAGGTGCTCCGAATCATCAATCGCCTGAGAATTCCGGGAGAGTAAAACCAATGAAGGGGTTCTCTTTTTAGGTAGAGAAAAAAGCTGGCCTGGTCGGCCCCGTTTCTTTTTCACTGCAGGCACGAGCTTCTGTGGAAGGGATCTGGATGGCCTCAAACGAGCTTCAGTTAGGGTTCTATTTCTTTTTTTAACTGCGATTGACTAGCCCAGTTTGTAGAAGTATCATCGGTTCCTTAAGTTTGGGATTAGGATCTGTTAGCCTTCTGCGGCGCCTAAAGTTAACGAGGAAAAACGCGTCGCGGAAGAATCGTGCTGGCCGTTCCAGCGTGAAGACATGTTGCTGCTTAGACTTTCATGATTTTGAGAGTTTCTTGTTGAGGTGCATGGGTAATGAGGCCTGGCTCTTGACAACAATCCAAACCGGCAGCTTGACTTGATTCACCTTGGATCTGATTCAGCAGAATTTTTTGAATCACTCACCAAATTCAAACCAATCTTTGTGTCTCCCGAGGGGGGGACTGTTTTTCAGTTGTCTAACAACTCCGATTCTGTAGTGAGTTGATTGTCTTTCCCGGCTCACGATGAGTTTCGGAGATTACGGGTTAAATCAGTAGGTGTTAGTCTGAAATGCCTCTAGGAGGAAAAATGAAACGAAAGTTATTGGGTTTCCTGCCAGTGATTTGCGCTTTGGTTTGCACGAGTACCGTGTATGGCCAGTCCATGTCGCTTGGCGATGCCACCGGAGAGTTTGGTACGGTAGTTGATGTTTCCCTGAGCCTCGGCTCGGACAATGATGTCCAGGGACTCGTCGCTGCGTTTGATTGGGATGACAGCGACGGATCAGGTGTGGACCTGGTTCCTTCAGCCGCCCTGGCTGATGCGGATGTCGTTCAGACTCGGATCGAGTCAGGTTATGGCGTGCTGGGTGTCGTCGTTGACACCGATGGCGCCGGCCCCGTGGCGATCCCCGCCGGCGACAGTGTTGTCGCTACTCTGAAGATTCAGTGCGGAGATGGCCCGGCTGCTTCCACCACCGCCGTCAACTTCCAGGACGGTTCCTATGCCACCGTCGATGGTGGTCCGGCCCTGGACAACATCCTTGTTGTCGATGGTCAGTCGGTAGGAGCGGACGATGGTCTCGGCCTCAATTCCGGTTCCTTCAGTTGTACGCCTCCCCCGCAGCGAATGAGTATTAGCAACGGCGGCAACATGGGCGACAGCCTGGAAGGCTCCGCCCGCGTCCTTCTCAGCGCCCACAGCGCAGTCGAAGGCTTTGTCACTGCCGTCTGTCATGGCAATGGCATCACCCTTGACTCGATCAGTGTTGGCTCTGCTGCTGCTGCTGCTGACTTCTCGACTGAAGAGGTGAGCGAGGCTGGCGGCGCCCTGGGCGTGGTTATGGATCTTGAAGATCCTGTTGCCAATCCTCCCGTGATTGGGCCTGGCGATGGTCTTCATATCGCTACCTACAACTACACCTGTAACAACAACAGCAATATGACCGTTCCGCTGACTCTTTGTGACGGTGTTCTTGGTGATCCCGCCAAGGATAACCTGATTGTTCAGGGTGGTCTCTCGATCGGCGCAGCTGACGGTCTCATTCTCGAGAATGGCACCTTTACCTGTAGTCCTGTCGTGATTGTCATTCCGCAGGAGAACTGCAACAACGGTGTGGATGACGATGAGGACGGCCTTGTGGATGCCGACGATCCTAATTGCGCGACAACGTTCCTTTGCCAGGCTCGCGGCGGCGGTGAGATCACTGCCGGCTATGGCGGCTCGGTCGAGGTTTGCTTCGCGATCTTCAACCCCGAAGATAATGCCGTTGGTCTTGGTCAGCCTGACCACCTGCAAGGTTTTTCGATGGCGGTGACCTTTGATTCGATCCTGACAGCCAGCGAGAACCTTGACACCAGTGGCACGATCCTCGAGGCTCTTGGCGCTGAGTTCGTCAATATGCAGGTCGACAATGACGACAACGACGGTGATGGCCGCGAGCTTATCATCGGTGTTCTGGTCGACGCCCTGCCTCCTTTTGACGGAGCTTCGATCCCGCCCCTGTCGACGCCGCAGCCCATGGGCTATGTCACCTTCGATGTCGAAGATGACTCGGCTCTCTGTGGAACCAGTGTCGATATCAGCTTCACTGACGGTATCAATGGCGTCGGCCGAGTGCCGATCAAGAACCTTGTCTCGGCAGAGAACCAGTCGCGCAGTCCTTCTCTGGAGTCCTGCAGCGTTGGTATCTTTGGAGACGAGTTCTTCTTCCGCGGCGACTGCAACTTCTCCCTTATGGGGACGATGGCCGTCGACATTGCGGATGCCGCCTCTGTGATCGCCTATCTCTTCCTGCCCGGTGCCTGGCAGTTCCAGCCCGGCTGTCTCGACGCCTGTGATGCGAACGATGATGGTCGTGTGGACCTGGCGGATTCGGTAGGGATTCTGATGTATCTCTTCCAGGACGGCATGCAGCCGCCCGCTCCCGGTCCCGGTTGGGACAAGGCTTCGCAGGCCGGTACGCCTGCTGGCAGAGATCCGACAGAAGACAGTCTCGACTGTGCTCTCGGAGCCAGTTGTGACATTGTCGCTGGCCAGTAATCTGTTTCCGGGAAGGCTCTACCCGTCGGCTTTGGCCGACGGGTAGAGCCGGCTCCCGGCTTATATTTCGCAGAGAGACGAGGCTTGCTGAGGTTTTCGGAGCTCTGCCTGGATCGTGGGGCTGAGCTGGTTTCCCGGGGGGGATACGCCAGCGGGAAAAGAAGAATACGAAATAACGAATTCCCCGGATCGTAAAGAAAAGAGTGTCCGCTCGAGCCTGGGGGCTGAAGTGCGAATTAAGGCGGAAACTCATCTGTCGGAAACAAAGACCAATCGACGGGCTGTTTCGCCCGAGTTAATTGAAAGTGAATAGGAGAATATGATGGGTAGGATCTCAACCACCCTGGTCGCTGGATTCCTCTGTCTCTGTTGGACAGCGGCTTTAGAGGCTCAAGGTAGCTTTAGCTATAGTTTTGAGGATGCGCCTGCAAGCATCCAGGCGGAAGCGGGATCAACGGTACCTTTCCAGGTTAAGTTGATTCTCGGTTCCAGCGGACTTGACGGTGCCACGGGT
Source organism: uncultured bacterium (assembly GCA_913042995.1). Lineage (GTDB taxonomy): Bacteria > Planctomycetota > UBA8108 > UBA8108 > UBA8108 > UBA8108. Next base: position 4,355 of record CAJWMA010000145.1, read on the forward strand.
CCCCAGGGCTGGTCTCTGGGTGTAGCCAATGATGGAGTCAATATTTCAGCTGTAACCACCGCGGGTTCGGCTGCGGCTGATGTCGCCGACGGAGGCCTTCGAAATACCGGCTTTGAGGTTTTTGAGATTATCGATCCTGACAACAATGGCGGTCAGCAGGGTCTCGTCCAGGCCCTGGTGCTCTCTTTTGTCATGCCAATCACCTTACCTCCGAATACCGATCAGATTGTTGGTTTCGTCGATTACGAGGCTACTGTAGGAGCCGAGGCCTCTACTGGAACGGTTGAGTATCGCAATGGCCTGGTTGGCTCGGGCCAGCCGGTGAACAACGATGTCACCTTTGAGGGTCAGACGGCTACGCCGACCCTGGCCGCCCTTACTATCAACATTGAGCCGCCTCCACCGCCGGAGGCTGACTGTGAAGATGGCGAGGACAACGATGGCGATGGTGCCGCTGATTGTGACGACTCCGATTGCGCCGACGCGGCGGTTTGTGCCGGCGGTACGGATCTCAAGCTTGGTACCCCGGACAATTCGGATGCCTCCGAGATCGCCCTCTGTTCCTCTGAGGGTGGTGGAGAGGCACTGGTGACTGCCTATATCGGGCCGAATGATCCCAACGATCCCCCGAATGCGGGTGCCCAGGGTTGGTCGCTCGGAATCGAGCACAACCCCGCCGAGCTCACGATCACCAACGACACCTACCCGACAACCTCGGGAACGGTTGCCGGCGATGTGAACGACGGCGGGATCAGGAATACCGGATTTGAGAAGACCGAGATTATCGATCCGGGAAGGAATGATGGTCGTGCCGGGCTTGTTTCAGCCGTGGTGCTCTCGTTTACCATGCCGATCGTTCTCGATGCCACCCAGGATCAGTCCATACTTCGGGCGCGTTACGTTGTTGCTGAAGGCGCCGGTGGAGAGGGCTTCTCCTCTGAGATTAACTTTACTGATGGATTGATTGGCGCCGGCCAGCCGGTTGATACCGTGCTGACGGTCCAGGGCCAGACGGTGGCTCCCCGCCAGATTAGCGGAATTACGGTTGTCCATAGCGAAGACGCCTGTTCGCCCCCGAGCGCCGTGTTTGTGCGCGCAGATGCGAACAATGATGACAAGGTCGATATTGCTGATCCGATCTATACGATCAACTGGCTCATTCGCAATGGCCCGACCCCGGCCTGTATCGCCTCTGCGGATTCAAATGACGACGGCAAAACCGATATTTCGGATGCGCTGTTTACGATCGCGTACAGGTTCATGGCTGGTCCCGTACCGGCGGCTCCTTTTCCCTCTTGTGGAGAAGATGCTACGCCGGATGGATTGGCTTGCGAGAGTTCTTCCTGTCCATAAAATCGGGTTAAGTTAGGGTTGCTTGGGCGGCATCTTCGAGAGATGCCGCCCATTTTTTTTTGCATCGAGCCGGGCAGGAAGGGTCCTTTGAAGAAAAAATAATAGGACTTCCATCGGGGGGGGCAGGCGGTACACTCGATGACTCAGGTTTTTGAAAGGATGGGTCGGTTTGCCCATGGTGTCTTTTCTCTGATCTGAGTTCTCAGGCTTCGAGAGCGTTTGGACTCGAGCCATTTAGTCGTGCTTCGGTTCGCAGAGCCGTGTCGAGGAGTGGTTTGGAACTTCCTTGCTGTGCCAGGTGAGCCGGTTTTATTGTGAGCCCCCTTGCTCTGCATGGGCCGGGGTGTTCGCCTCCGTCTTTCACAGGCGGAGAGTAAGAGATGGCTTATGCTTCCAGGAAGTCCTGGTTTCCTATTGCCGTAACTGTGACTGTAGCTGTTGATTCGCCGGCTGAGACTGTATGGCTCACCTGGTGGTTCACTTCAATTAACGATTAAGGTCAATGCGGCCCCGAGGGGGGAGATCTGTCTTGATAGATCGGCGGTCGCCGCAGGGGCTTTTTGATTACTGACAACATGGAGGAGAATGATATGAAATATCTTCTCGGAAGCTGTTTCGGTTTCTTGACGGCATTCTGCCTGGCAGGTGTGGTCAATGCCGGGGATTGTGCGGATGCGTCGCTGAGCATCGCGATTGTCGACGAGGCCATTGTCGAGTCCGCTGACATCAGCGCTCTTGATGGTATTGACGCGTCTAGGCTCTCAACCGTCTATGTCGCTGAGGGTGATATCGGTACCGCTACTGTACATGCCGCGATTGTTTCCAATGGCATTGCTGCCGGCGGTGTCCAGGGCTGGTCACTTTCCGCCCTGGTTACCGGAGGAATCCCCACCGGTGCGAATCTTGATGGAACCGCTGGCGCTGATGTCAGCCAGGGTGGACTGCGCAGCGTTGGTTTTGAAAAGACCGAGGTCGTGGATCCTGATCGCAACGAAGGAGCTTTGGGCGCGGTAAGCGCCGTGGTGCTCTCCTTCACCATGCCGGTGACCTTGAGCGGTTCTGGAACCGCTGGCGTCTTGAATATCGAGATCGCCACTTCGGAACCCCTGGGCGCCGAGCCCCAGGCGGTACGGGTTGCGTGGCAGGACGGCCTTGTTGGCGCTGGCCAGCCGGTTGCGAATGTAGCCACCGTCAGCGGCGCCACGGCCGATTTCTGTACGTGCCAGGCCGCCGATGTCGTTTTTGAGAAGGTCGTCTACCCTTCCTTCCTGCGCTGTGATCCGAATGATGATGGCCAGTCCGACATCGCGGACGCGATTTTCATTGTTAACAGTCTCTTCCGCGGCGGGGCGGCGGCAACGTGCCTTGCCAGCGTCGATTGTAATGGAGACGGACTGAATGACGTTTCCGACGCGCTCTACAATATCGCTTTCAGATTCTCCGGAGGCCCGGCGCCAAGTGCCCCGTATCCCTCCTGTGGAGAGGCCGGTGATGTTGATTGCGAGTCGTCGATTTGTAATTAGGTGAGTGAAATCTGAGCCGGGCTTGAATTGCCGTCAGGTTTCAAGCCTGGAATGTACTGAATCTGAAGAGACGGGCCTGGTGAGCTGAAAGCCTCCGGGTCCGTCTCTTTTTGATGTTAGTGGAGAGTTAAGTAGTTCACCTGAGGGCTCTCAGCGGGTAGCCCAGAGAGCTCTTCTCCAAAACTGGTTTCTTTTATTAAATGCTAGTATCTCAGGGTGAGATCAAGGGATAGAATTGCGTTCGCATAGTGTTATCGGACCAGTGTGTTCTCTTGAGGGTCATGAAAGAGGGCGGCTGGTTTTAAATAGAAATTGTGATCCGTGTCGTGAGACGACGACTTGTTCCGACTCTTGGGATTTCAGATAGCTGCATCCGGAAATTCAACATTCCGGTTGGCATGATGTCGATTCCGGAGAACGAGGGGATCGTGTTTAGTTCCGGGAGGAAAAAATGAGAAGTCTGGTTTTCCGTGGCGTAATCCTCACAGGATTACTTGTACTTGGAGCCGGCACCGCTTTTGCGCAGCCGACTTTCGATCTTGCAATCGGCGGCGGCGGAGATGTTGCCGGCAATCCTGGTTCGGCTCATTCTCTCGAGCTGACCTGCACCATGTCCCAGGGCGGGGATGCGGATGGAGGAGCCCAGGGGTGGTCGATCAGCCTGGCGGCTGAAGGTTGTGTCGCGATCACTGGAATTACGACAGATGGAACGGCTGCGGCCGATGTCTCACAGGGCGGGCTTCGCAATACCGGTTTTGAAAAGAGCGAAACGACGACCGAGGCTGGAGCGGGATCTCCCTGCGATGGTCTTGAAGGCGCCGTGAGCGCCGTGGTGCTGTCTTTTGTGCAGCCGATCACCTTGCCCTCCGATTCCGTCAACGAGATCGCCAAGGTCGCGGTTGAGGCGACGATCCCTGAGGAGGGCGGCGCGGGCACCGTGTCTTATTCCGATGGTTGCAAAGGCGCCGGACAGCCGGTCGAGAATACGGTCACCTGGAATGGCCAGACAGTCGATCCGTCCTTCTCTTCGGCAAGCATCAACTGCATTGCCGCGGTTACCTGTGAGGGTGCGAGTCCTAACCTGATCTTCCAGGCTGAGAGCCTCGGCCAGGCTGCTGAGTTGAACGCCGGTATGCTGGCAGGATCAGTCGATGACGATGCTTCCCTTTCGGTTGAGGTTCCTACCGGAGGGACTGGAGCGGTCGACGTTTATGCCGCGATTGTCAGTAACAACACGGGCGGCGACGGAGTACAGGGCTGGTCGCTCTCAGCTGCCGTCAACGGCGGCGTGGACGTTGTCGGCGCCACGACCGATGGCACCTCCTCTGCAGATGTCAGCCAGGGCGGACTGCGCAACACCGGCTTTGAGAAGACCGAGGTGGTCAATCCGGACGACAACGGCGGTCAGCAGGGCGCGGTAAGCGCCGTGGTGCTCTCCTTTACCATGCCGATTACTCTGGATGTTGTCGGTACGGCTACCGTGCTCGCGCTCTCGCTCGAGTCATCTTCGGCGCAGGGGGCTGACGCGATTACAGGCAGCATCTCCTGGGACGATGGGCTGGTTGGAGCCGGCCAGCCGGTGGCCAACGTCGCCACTGTTGGCGGCAGCTCCGCCGATTTCTGTGCCCGCCAGGTTCTGAATGTTTCGTTCACTGAGATTGAAGATCTCAGGAGTTCTTTCCTTCGCGGAGACGTCAACAGCGATGGCAAGATGGACATTGCTGACCCTATCAATGTGGTCAACTATCTCTTTCGAAATGGTCCTGAGCCCTCTTGTGAAGATGCGGCGGACGCAAACGACGACTCCAATGTCGACGTTACCGACGTCATGTTGATGATCAATCATCAGTTCCGTGCCGGTGAGGCACCTTCGGCTCCTTTCCCCGCCTGCGGCAGGGATGGCGACTCGATTATGGATGATGATGGTCTTGGCTGTGACAGCGATACGCAGGGCTGTTCCTGACCCATTTCGCTGCTAAATGAAGAGTATGAAATCCCCGTGACAGAATTGCTCCAGTCACGGGGATTTTTCTA
>CAJWMA010000146.1 GCA_913042995.1 uncultured bacterium
GTTTATTTGGAGTGCCGAGTATGCGACGTCTATTGCTGATTCTGAGTATGGGAGTTTCTCTGGGCCTTTTTGTGGCCTCGAAATCGCGCCTCGTAGCGTTGTTGTCGGCCATCCTGTTGGCCCTCTTTAGCTCTTCAGCCCAGCCTCTTTCTGCCCAGCAGGTCGATTTCGCTAAAGAGGTTTATCCTGTGCTTGAGTCCAACTGTTTCAAGTGCCATGGAGAAAAGAAGGCCAAGGCCAAGCTGAAGCTTCACACCTCCGCCGATGTCCTGAAAGGCGGCAAGAGCGGCAAGGTTATCGAGCCGGGAAAATCAGCCGAGAGCCTGATCATCAAGCGCCTCTCCCTTCACAAGGATGATGAGGACATCATGCCGCCCAAGGGAGGCCCGCTGGAAAAGGAACAGATTGAAGCGATCAGCCGCTGGATTGACCAGGGGGCGAAGTGGGCTGACGGGGTCGGGTCCTCTTTTGCGCAGGAAAAACCTGGTGCTGCCGCCTCCTCCGGCCGCCAGGGTGGCATAGCTTGGTTTGGGACGCTCAAGAGTGCCCTTGTCGAAGCGGCCCGAACTGGCAGACCGATTCTCCTGATTTCCGCCGCGCCGCATTGTCACAATATTTCCGGTTTGTGGTGACCAGGCAAGCAGCGCATGGACAGGAGTTTCCTGTCTGACAAAGGGATCATTCGCGCTTCACGTAATTTCGTCTGCGCTCGGCTTTCAACTTACGAGAGCAAGGAAGAGGCTGAGTATCTCAGCGGGATCTTTACGCGGCGAGGTCAACTCGAGAATACGGTTTTCTGCATCATGAGCCCTGACGGCAAGGACAGGCTTGTCAACTCGGGGCGGTCTCCAGGCTGGGCTTTTCCCGGCTCTGAAGACCAGGCTATTAGAGACATGGAAAAGAAAATGGATGAGATCGTTTCACGCTACAGCGTGAAGAAGGAGTCCAGGTCATCTCTTCCCGCGTTGCCCGTGCTGCCCAGCTTCCGCCTGGCATTGAACGTTGCGGCTTGTGACAACCTGCCGCTGGTGGCGACCGTAGCGCGTTCAAAGGAATCCAGGGAGAAGCTGCAGAAGCAGGTTAACGAACTGGCCTGGAGCAAAGAGTTCATCGGACGTTTTATTTACGTTTCTGTCGGGGAGGCCTCAGAACTCGAGAAGGTCAAGGGTCTCGAGAAAAAAGAGGGCTTGTTTGTTATTGCGCCTGACACCTTTGGCCAGGAAGGGAAGGTACTGAGCCAGGTAAGGCTTGGAGCCGGCCGCAAAGAGCTGTCGGAGGGCCTCGCCCGGGCTGCGGCGCTTTACCAACCTGAGGATAAAGAGACGCGCAGTCACGGTGCTCTTGGAAGGATCCTCGACGTCAACTGGGAGACCCAGGTTCCGGTTACCGATCCCGGATCGCCCCGGAGACGTGAAAGTCGACGGAGAGGTTCGCGCAGCGGTAGGCCCTGAAGCGTGTTCTCTGACAGGGGTCACTTCAGCAGCTGTCATAAGACACGCAACTGAGCGAGTCCCCTCCATTTGCAGGGTCGTTGCCGCATTCGCTGCCCGGTGGTCCGGGAGCCGGTGGCTGGCCTGCCCCGTTGAACAGGTACCTCAGCAGGAAGACTCCATCTGTGATGTCGATGTCGCCGTCATCGTTCGCATCGGCTGAATCAAGGCAGGTGGGGATCGCGCCGCCAAGGAAGAGGTAGCTGAAAATCCTCGCTGGATCGGAGATGTCCACCGATCCGTCGGAGTTGGCGTCGCCGCGGTGGAAGGGTCGATTCGGAACGCATTCGCCAGCGAGGTCATCTGCATTGCCGTCAATCGCCGGACTGCCCGGAAATATTCGCACGAGATCCCTGATCGTCCGTGAGCCCTCGCCGCAATCACCCGAGACAGTGAGGGTGACGATGTAGGTGCCGGGCTCGGTATAGAGATGCGCCGGGTTTTGAGCATCGCTCCTGGATCCATCTCCAAAATCCCATCTCCAGTTGTCGATTGAATCTCCAGTTGAGCGGTCAAGGAAGCTGACAAGGAGAGGCGCGCATCGAGGCCCCGTTTCTCCCATAGTGAAGTCGGCCGTTGGCGGGGGGCAGACAGTGTCAGCGAAGGTCTGCAGCAGTCCCGCGCTATAGCTGATTGCTATCGGGTACAGCTCTTCGGAATAGAGCCGCAGCAGCGATCGATTGTTTTTCGAACCCCTCCAGCGCGCTGGGGTCAACCGATTGTTGTCGCCGCCCGCATTCTCAACATAGAAGTTACCTGTGATCCGCCTGGAACCTCCCGGTCCTCCTTCATCCTCGGAGAAATCGTCATCGCTTGGCCACCATTCGTCGCAGGCGCTGGGTGATCCAATGCAGGGCGGGAAGATGCCGGCCTCATCAAACTCTCCGATGTTGTCGATGGCCCAGTAGTCATCACCCAGGAAGCCCCCATCATGAAAGGTCAGGGTGGGGAACATGCGCTTGAACTGGGTGTCCGGTTGGGGGTTGGCCTCCTGGATTCTTCCAGGCCAGGTCGTTGCGCTGTAGACGAGCAGGGCCGATGTATGCACGAAGGCTTCCGGTGAGCCGTCCGCCGGGAAGACCGGCTCGAGATCGAGCAGGGGCAGGAAGTTTCCGCCTCCCCAGAGTTCAAAATCATCGCCATCGATGTGGGTGTCTGAGTGCGTATGGGCGGGGGAGGTCATGTCCTGGATCAGATGGATGCAGCGGCCTAACATATGGAAGGCGCCGTTGGGGCCGCCGAGATTTCCCGCATCGTAGGCAGAGATGGTCTGCGCCCAGAGAATAGGCATCGCATCCCTGGCATTGGAGGCGATGATGTTGGCCCAATCGGCCACACCCGGGCAAGGCAGGTCGAAGCCGCGGCCGTTGTGAGGGTTGTAGGCGTGGTAGCAGTATTGCGGGAAGGTGTCCTCATCGACCGCTCCCTGCCCGATCTCGGCCCGGTACCGGTTGAGCAGACCGAGGTCGAGGATGTCGACCGCGTTGTGGCTGATGCTGCGATGGACCTCCACCTCGTGGGCCTTGGCTGGCCCAGCCAGGCAGCAAAAGAGCAGGGCGACAGTACAGGTTGAACGAAGGATCGGAAGGTCACTTTCTGGCATGAGCGCTCTTCCCTTTCAGCAGCAGTTGGAGGCCAGCGAATCTTCCTAACGGATCATTCACCGCGGCTCTCTGTTGCAGCCAGGCCGCGGCATCCTTCCCGCCCAGCCTTGCGATCTCCTGGATGGACCAGGCCTGGACCCGCGGTTGGCGGAGCGTCGAAGCGTTCGAGAGAAGCTCGAGTTTTTCGCCAGAGGCGGCCAGTTCGAGGCGGAGCAGAGAGATCCCAGCCTCCGCCTTCCAGGCGCTGGCGGGATTGTCGATGATGGCCTGGGCCGCCGCTCGCGCTTTTTGTCGCTCCCCGCTGAAGAAGCCCAGCCCGTAGGCCGCTTCGCGGCGGGCCTGCATCTCGCCGAGCTGGAGCGCATCGAGAATCGTTCCGAGAGCTTCCATGCTCCCTAGCCTTGCCAGGGCAATCGCGGCGTTGACCCTGACACTCTGGTTCGCATCGCGGAGATAGGGACGAATTGAATCAGCCGCGGCCGCGCGGCCGCTGGACCCCGCGGCGGCGATGAGAGATTTCAGGGCGCCGGGATCTTTCTCTACTGGCAGCCTGGCGAGGACTTTCGTGATCTGGGTCTCGTCTTCGAGGATCATCAGGACACTGCCGGCTCTCCGGCGAATCTTTACTTCCCTTGCGGTAAGGCTTTCGCCGGCGATCCTGGCGGCTTCAGGATCCTTGATCTCCGCCAGCAGGCGCAGGGCCATGAGCCGTGCCTCCCGGGCGCCATCGCGAGCGGCCTGTCGCACCTCAGGGAGATTCGTTTCCCGGTCCCGAAGCAACCTCTCGAGCAACTCTCGCTTGGGGACAGACCTGTCTCTGCTGGCCAGCAGCTGGATGAGCGTCTTCGCCTGGCCACCGGGCGCTTTTTTCCCTGCGGCGTCCTGGCCCAGGGCCAGCCCCTGCCCGATGAGCAGGCAGAAAATCAATGGCTTCAGAGGCGGCTTCATTGGTTGATCCCGTTTTCTTTCACCACGAAATGGTTCACTCGCCAAGCAACTCTTTGAGCTTGTCCTCGATGGAGGCCGCCCAGATCTCGTAGCCCCGAGTCGATAGATGCAGGAAGTCCGGCATGATCTTTTTGTCCAGGCTTCCATCTGCCTCGAGGAAGTGGTGGCCAATCGCCAGGTAGTGGACATGCGCTCCGTTGTCGAGCTTGCGGACGGTCTGGTTGACCTGCGCGATGTCCCCGCGCTGGGTATTGAAACGTTGCCCCCTGGGAAAGATGTCGAGCAGGAGGATCTTCATTTTGGGCAGCTTCTTCCTGAGCTTTTTGATGATGGCGGTGATTCCGTCAACGATCTCCGCGGGGGAGTTGCGGTTTCTTCCGGAGTTGTTGGTTCCGATCATGATGACGGCGACCTTCGGCGAGATCCCTTTGATGTTTCCATTGTCAAGCCGCCAGAGAACGTGCTCCGTGCGGTCGCCGCTGATGCCGAGGTTGACCGTGTTTCTCGCGCCATAGTATTTCTTCCAGACTCCGCGGCCCTTTCCCTCCCAGCCCTGGGTGATGGAGTCGCCGATGAAGATAAGGTCCACCGAGCCTTTGGCTACCCTGGAGTTAAAGCTGTTGTGTCGATTCATCCATCCTCCGCCACGAGGGGCGGGGGTGATTGCGGAGTGGGGTCTGGTCTCTTGCGCGTCGAGTGCCGCGCCTGGCAGGAGTGAAGAGAATAGAAGCAGGCAGGAAATACTCGCAAGACGTTTCATTTGTCAGGCTCCAGTCAGGAAGGTTTCGTGTTTTCAGTTCCTGGCAGCGGACGGGAGAATGGATGGTCTTCCAGCCTGGGAGCCAGGGTACCAGCGTATGATGTAGGAGTCTTGGCGTGTAAACAAGCATGGTCTTGTCGTTGGCCCATCGTGACCTATAATCAGGCGTTCAATTGTTCAAAGCTCCGGAGGATCGGCATGAGCGCGAGTATTTACTGCGGGTTTTCAATCCGGCCGCTGTTGTCGGGGGTCCTCTTCGCCGTTTTCCTGCTTAGCCTTCCTGGAGGGGCGGCGGCTCTGTTCGCCCGTGAATATTCACGGGGCGCGCTGGCTGAGGGGACCAGGTGGGAGAACCCCTATTTCGTGATCGACTCCGGCGTGGAGGGGCCTGTGGTGCTCATTACCGGCGGGATGCATGGCAACGAGCCCGCTGGGTCGAGGGCGGCAGAGCAACTCGTTCACTGGAATATCGTGCGGGGGCGGCTTGTGATTGTTCCGCGAACGAACACTCCGGGGTTGAAGGCCAACACCCGCTTTATGCCAGGCGTGGACAAGCCCGCCAACAATCTGAACAGGAATTTCCCAGGGACCGGCGCTCCGGACGTTGCGCGCTCCGTTCCAGGGAAGGCTCTCTGGGAACTGGCGCGAAAGCTCAGGCCTCAGTGGGTATTTGATCTGCACGAAGGTTTTGATTTTCACATCGCCAACAAGGGTTCGGTCGGCTCCAGCGTGATCTATCTCGATTCTCCAGAGACGCGGAAGGTGGCCGCTTTGCTGATCGATGAGGTGAACCCTACGATCACTGATCCGAAACGCAAATTTGTTCACATCAGCGGAGGGCCGGTGAATACGGGCCTCGCGAGGGCCTGCATTGACCGTTTCGGGAGCAAGGGCTTCATTCTCGAGACAACCTTCAACCGTCAGCCCCTGTCGCTCAGGGTCCGCCAGCACAGGCTCATGGTCTACAAGGCCTTGAGTTATCTTGGCATGGTGGCTGGGGGTCCCCATGTTCTTGCCGGGAGAAAAGCCGCCGCGGCTGCGCGGGGGATTCCGCCCGATGAGCTCGTCCTGGTGGCTCTCTATGATGGAGGCGGTACCGGCGGAGATGGAGTCCGGAACGTCACCCGGCAGCTTCATCCTCTCGACAAGGTGGTTCTTTGCAACGTCGGCCCCGCCGACATAGCCTCGGGCGTTCTGCCGCAGTTTGACGTGACGATCTTTCCCGGCGGCAGCGGCAGCGGAATCGCCCGGGCGATTGGCAAGAAGGGGAGCGAGCAGGTGAGGGGCTTCGTACGGGAGGGAGGCGGTTATATCGGTATCTGCGCCGGCGGCTACCTGGCGGCCTCCAATTACGACTGGAGCCTGGGGCTCGTCGATGCGAAGACCATCACCGGCAAACACTGGCTGCGCGGCAAGGGCAAGGTGAAGATCGAGTTGACAGATGATGGACGCAGGGTTTTCGGGGATTTTAAGGGGCCTCTCGATGTCCTCTTCGCCAATGGGCCGATTGTTTCTCCCGCGGGTCTCGACGGGCTGCCGGATTTCAAGCCGCTCGCCATCTACCGCACCGAGCACGCCGAGAACGGCAGCCCGGCCGGCCTGCAGGTAGGGACTCCGGCGATCCTGGCCGGCAAGTGCGAGGGGGGACGGGTCATCAGTATCAGTCCCCATCCTGAAGCCACCAGGGGGCTGGAGTTCTTTATTCCCCGGGCGGTGGAGTGGGTAGCGGACCGTTCACCGCAGAGCCTTGTCGCCACTCCTTCTCCAGGGAAACAGCCGCCTGCTCAAAGTGTTGAACGCCTTGGGGTGATGCCTGATCTTACGGCGACGGACTCCGAGGCGGCTCTGCCCTTTGAGGGCAAGCACTATGGAGGGCCGGTGGCAGCTTCAAACGCCCTGGCCTGGCTCGCCCGGGAAAGGAAGTACGATCGCCTGCTGCCCGAGGGCAAGCTTGACTCGCGGCTTCAGGGCCGCCTGGCCAGGCGGCTCGGCGGCCGAGGCTACATGAACACCGAGACTCAGCGGCAGACTGGAACCCCGGCGGCCCTGAGGGGCATCGGCAAGCTGCTGGCGGAGAAAGGGTATTCAGCTGACTTCGCCTACCAGGGATGGCGGCGGGTTGAGAAGAAATTCAGGGCGGGATGGCCCTGGCCGGATATTGACTGGGTGAAGGGCTCTTTGCAGGGCGATTCCATGGTGTTGCTCATTGTCGGTTGGTACCGACACGATGCCGACAAGGACACCTACCAGCGCTCCGGCGGTCACTGGGTGACCCTGGCCGGGTATGGAGTCGATGAAAAGGGCCGTGCCGATGAGGGGGTCCTGTTGATTCATGATCCGTCGCCGCGGGCCGGGATGAAGCCTGCGGTGGAATACGTCCGGATGGAGCCGATCGCGAGCGGCCGCCTGGTTGGCAACTCGAGCATGCCCAAGGGAACCAATAGCGCTGTGGGCTTCTATCGCCTGGGCGGTGGAATGCACCTTAACGCCGAGCGCGGTGATGTCTGCATCCTGGACGGAGCGGTTGTTGTCAGCCTGGAAAGGCCAGCGCCTGCGAGGAAGTAGGCGGCTGGATTTTCGGAAGCGGGTTCTTCCTACATCTTTAGACAAACACCGTATCTTTGTGGGTTAGAATGGCCCCGCGGGTACCGGATCGGTCCGTCCCGCCGCCCTGCCGATTTCCCGGCAGGCGAAAGTGAAGAGAACTTTTCGAAGACCATAGAAATTGAAGGTGACCTGGATGAATAGCCGCCGATTTTTTGTTTCCCTCGTGAGTCTTTCGTTTTGCGGGTTTCTTTCGCCGCTGGCCGCGGAAGATGTCGCGGCTTTAAAAAAAGAACCCGCGGCAGTAGCGGCTGAAGCTCAGAAGCCTCTGCCGGAGAAGGTCACCTTCAGCGAACATATTGCGCCCATCATTTTCAATAATTGTTCGAGTTGTCATCGGGCCGGAGAGGTCGCGCCCTTTGACCTGTTGAACTACCGCGATGTACAGAAACGCGGACGCATGATTGCCCGGGTTACCGGGAGCCGCTACATGCCGCCCTGGCATCCGGTTCCCGGCCATGGAGATTTCAGCGATTCAAGACGCCTGCAGGACCGGGATGTTGAGCTGATCTCCAAGTGGGTGAAGACTGGCATGGAGGAGGGAGATGCAGCAAGCCTGCCGAAGCTGCCCGCTTTTACCGATGGTTGGCAGCTTGGTGAGCCGGACCTCGTGGTCAGCATGGAGAAGGCCTACCAGGTTCGCGCAGGCGGGAGCGACATCTACCGGAACTTTCTAGTCAAGGTGGCGCTTCCGGAGGATAAGTGGGTGACTGCTATCGAGATCCGGCCTTCGGCTCGCGCGGTATTACATCACAGCCTCTTTTTCGTCGATACCACGGGTGAGGCACGGCGATCCGATGGACGTGACGGGACGGTCGGCTTTCGCGGGATGGGGTTCCGCAGGAGCGGGAGTCTCGGCGGCTGGGCGGTGGGCGGCAGCGCCCGCAAGCTTCCCCAGGACCTGTCGATGCCGCTGCCCAAGGGGGCCGACATCGTGCTCGCATCCCACTTTCATCCTTCCGGGAAGATTGAAATGGAGAAAACCACCCTCGGTCTTCATTTTGCCGACAAGCCTCCGCATCGGAAGCTCCTGGCTTTCCAGGTCCCGCCGGTTTACGGCAGCCTCTCGGGAATAGACATTCCCGCCGGTGATGCGGATTACCAGGTCCGCGACAGCTTTACGCTTCCGGTCGATGTCGACCTGATCGGTGCCGGAGCGCACGCCCATTACATTGGCAAGTTCATGCAGGCCAGCGCCACCTTGCCCGATGGAACGAAGAAGCCGCTCTTCTATATCGATAAGTGGGATTTCAACTGGCAGGGACGCTACCATTACGCGGAGCCTGTCAGGCTGCCCAAGGGAACCGTTATCAACGGGGTGGTGAGTTTTGACAACTCAGCCGACAATCCCTTTAACCAATTTGATCCCCCTCGCCGGGTTCGCTGGGGGCTCGAGTCGACCGATGAAATGGGGAGCATTATCTTCAAGGCCATCTGCGTCAACCAGGGAGATGAGGGACGCTTCGAACGCGGGGTTCGTCAGCAGATGATCGATACAGGCAGCCGTCTCGGCGGCAGGTTCGCAGGCCGCGGCAGATTTGGAAGGGGCGGCTCCCGCGGCGGTTCCCGCGGCGGTTCGGGCGTCGGCGGTTTGCTGGGCAGGCTGCGTGACCGGGTCAGGAATCTCGATCGAGATGGTGATGGAAAGATCGATGAGAGCGAGATGACAGGACGGTATAAGGACTATCTCAAGCGGCTTGATACGAATGGCGATGGTGTTGTCGACTCCGATGAGATCGAGGGGCTGGGAGGGAGCGGCTCCTCCAGCCGGCCCGCGCCGCCAAAGCGGGAGCCCGAAAAGAAGGGCGACTGAAATGCCTGGAGATGGGAGCCCGAGGTCA